>JAGLKL010000345.1 GCA_023141075.1 Alphaproteobacteria bacterium | reverse complement strand
TATAGAACCCTCTGCAAAAGTCAGTAAAGTTGTGACAACGTTACTTTTTATATTCTTTAGTGTTATTTTTCGTTTATCTTATTGTTTTAAATCCTTTTTTTCTGATTTCAGGCACAATTATCCTGTTAAAAGCAAATCCTTTCGGCACAAAAACAGGTTTGACAAAGCGCAAAGCGTTGTAAATTGCGAGGCATTTTTTGCCAGACCTTTATAGCGTAATTTATCGTGCCCCCACAGATGCTTAATCACGCGAAACGGGTGTTCCACCTTGGCGCGAACACTGGAAAGTTTACGATTCTTCTTCTTTTGCGAAGATGATAAAGGATGTTTTCGATAGCCACGGTCATTGATTCCATAATAAATACCACTTTTCCGAGCCGTGCGTTTATCAGCCTTTCGCCCGTAAGCACTATCTCCAAAAACAGCCACTTCTTCGCCATGCCACAGATCTTCTAAGACCTTGATATCATGCACTTTGGCCGTGGTGAATTCCGTGCTGTGAATAATCGGCTTGCCACGCGCCTGAACCCCGATATGCCCCTTCGCACCAAAATACCATTTGTTGTTTTTACACGTAGAACTCATCTCCGGATCACGCTCTCTCTTTGTGTTTTGCTTGCTCACAGGAGCTTGCAGCAAGGTTGCATCAACTATTGTGCCTTCTTTTAAAACCAGTCCATGTGACCCTAAATGCTTGTTTACAACCTTCAGGATTTTCTTTGTCAGGCCATATCTTTCAAGCAAATGCCTAAAACGACAGATACTGCTCTCATCCGGAATGAGACCGCCAAAGCAGTCAAAACCAAGAAAGCATTGGAAACTCATCCGGTCATAAAGTGCTTCTTCCATCGCAGGATCACTCAAATTATGCCACAATTGAAGAAAGTGTATCCGCAACATTAATTCCAAATCGTGAGGAGGACGGCCACCTTCAGACTTATAATGAGGCTTTATTGTCTTCACCAGATTCCTCCACGGAACAACAGCATCCATCTCGTTTAAGAATTTCTCAATCCT
>JAGLKL010000344.1 GCA_023141075.1 Alphaproteobacteria bacterium | reverse complement strand
CCATCAGCGGTTTTTCGTACATAGCAGCTATATTCATACTTCCGCGATCTTCATTCGAACTTTTCAGGTTCCTCTTAACATACGCATTTTGCCCGTCAAAACTTACCGATATGTCATAAATCCCTTCACCTCGCGAGAGCAGATCTTTATCATAAGGAACATAGACAGCTTCTTCATGCCTCTCCCCTTGCAGCCCATAGAAGACAAGCCGGAAATTGTTGTCATCACTATACAAGGTCACATCCTCAAAACGATAAAACCCGTCATCGCCAACATGAACAATCCCGATAAACTGCGTCCTGCGATACAATTCAACATCCCAGCCGGGAGTAGCATTACCTGAAATAACCGTACGCGCCCGCGTAAAACTACGAATAGGATCAGTATTCGTAATCCGCACACCAAGCTCTTGCGAAACGCTGCCGCCAAGAGGTGTCTGCGTTGTTGTAACATCCCCAACTTCGATATGCTTGGCCTTTAGAGCACCGAGAAGATCTCCCTCAAGAGAATCCTGCTCATAAGTTGCGCGTATTCTGGATAGCTGATTATTATCGTCAATACGCGACTGGGTCGTCAAAGTCCCCCCGGCGAAATCTCCAACCGTTTTCACATAAGCCTGATGAAAATATTCACCTTCATCATCATTCCTGTCTTTATTATATGTGGAACGTGTAGTCACATCGACAATAGGAACACTTGCCAACGTATATGACTTACCACCTAAAGGCAGACCGGGATCAGCCGTTTCATGTCGCACATATTTATTTTTCTTGCGCTCCTCTTTTTCCTGAACAGGCAACAGAATATCGCTCTTTAACAAAAACTCCTGAGAATCAACCTTGACATCCACCTCAAAATCAAGCCAGTACGCAAGTTCCCTGGCAGGAACATATATATCCCTATCCTTGATAAATACATCGTCTGAGACTTTAAAAACGCCTTTCTCGGTATTAACCTCTTTTTGCGCAATATCCAGAGAAAACGGCCTGTTTTCCCGTATATACCAACCACTCGCTTTTTGCCC
>JAGLKL010000343.1 GCA_023141075.1 Alphaproteobacteria bacterium | reverse complement strand
CCCGGCAATAATCTTTTTTGTTTTCCTGTTTTATCATGGATAATGGGAAATAGGCTTCCCATCAGTAAGATTCCATGACCGCAACGGCACACTTTCGGCAAAAGAGCTGTTTTATTATACAAAGGAAGGCTTTAGCGGATTTGTAAAGCAAAAAAGTAACGGCTATATTGTTGAAAAAAGCGGTCATAGCCTTATGATTTTAAATGATCCGTCATCTTATCTTCCTAAAATTTACCTGATGCATATGTTTTCTTCACCAAAAAATAAATGTCTGAAATTCTCAGGCCGTGGAATCATGGTAACGCCTGATACGGATGTTGTTAAAATTATACAGCGCAAGATTTTATTCATCCGAGCGAAAGAGAACGTTCCAACAGACAAAATGACGCTTATAAAAGAATGCGGCATGGGTATTCATACAAAAGATACAACGGATGACGTTGTTAAAGGGCTTTTTGAAACATTGATGACCCATTAACAGAAATAAGGTTTTCTGCTCACATCTCCTGATTTCTGGTCTGATGTCGTATAATGCGCAGATCATAGGGAATGCCGTGATTTTCATGGACTCGTTGAAGCGCATTTTCTCGCCCCGCCTCAATATTGGCTTGTTGTTGCAGATAACGGCTATAGGCAGCAACCTCTGGCTTTTCTGCACCGTTTTTTCTGGCCTCTTCAACCCATCGTAATTTGCTTTTCTCAAAATCATGATCAAGCACAACCCGCGTATAATGGAAGTACCGGTTGATATGTTTTATATCAATGTCCAGAAGTTCCTGTTTGCGCTCTTCTGCGCCATTTGAAGGCGGTCTAAACAGCCACATACTCAATTCTCCTAATGTATCAATGTAATGAAGGGACTGCGGGATATTGTATGATCACTCTTCCTGATAACTTTCCTTATTCAATCTACTATATCCAAGCTCTTTTGAATTCTAAATATTTAGAATGGTTTTCAGCTCTAATCGGCGAAGTTTTCAGAGGTGGGTATATAGCTAAATGTTCAGTCCCACGATTTTCTGGG
>JAGLKL010000342.1 GCA_023141075.1 Alphaproteobacteria bacterium | reverse complement strand
AGGCGTTGGATAGTCCTGAAGTGAAGGCGAAACTTGACGAAGCACGCGGGCTTTCTGCCGATGCGCAAATTCCCTCAAAACAAATTTCCTCAAAACAAATTGATGAGCAATTTGATACTCTAAAAAAAGAACTTCCGGGTATGGTGGAAGACAGAATGGCGGCAACCATTAAAGTCGTTTTTGAAGAAATTGAAAAAAGAGACCCGGATTTGGCAAGAAGTCTTAAGGAAGAACGTCCGGATGTTGCCGAAAAGATTAAAAATTTTGAGATCCCGGAAGGAAATCGTGCTGAGATCATGGAGGGTATTAACGAATATCTTAATTCTGATGAGGCTGATGTTGGCAAATTGATCGAAAAGGAAGCGTCCCGGACAGTCAATGAAGCTCTTGACGGTTTTGAAGATAGAGTTAGTGACAAGCTTAATAGGAAGTTAGATAGTATAGAAGCAGAGCTTCCGGTCAAATATGATCAGGCTGTAATGAGCATGGCTCAAACGCTTTATGATGCATGTATAGAAGACGGCCAATTCAAAGCTAATAATGGTCAGGCTTCTCTTGACGCAGCCGCTAAAGGGCTTCGGAATAATGGAGAGTTTGGACAAAATGTTGTCGATGCTTTAAACGACAAGCTAAGGGTTGATGGACTGAATCCTTTGTCGTCATCAGGAGTGGAACCGGGCTCGGCACCAATCGGTATGGCTCCATAGAAGAATAGGTGAGTAGCTTAAAAAAGTTGTATGCAAGGGGATATAGCTTTCTCCGCGTTAATTTCTTGTAAGATATTGATTTTATTGCGATTTCCACTGTTTTTGGTGTGCACCAAAAATCCAGCGGGGCATGGGTCAATTCTTTCTCCCCGGAAAATCTGTATAGTTTGTTTGTCGAGATACGGAGAATTTTTAGCATTTCGGCCAACTTTTTGGCCGATTCGGGTGTTTTTTCGTGTTTGTTTTTCTCAGTCATGAACAAAGTATAGGACACAATTCCTACATTGTCAAATATGGACGTCAAGAAGGATGTAATATTAACGTCAGTCGCAACTTTTTCT
>JAGLKL010000341.1 GCA_023141075.1 Alphaproteobacteria bacterium | reverse complement strand
AATATACAAAACATCGCTGTCTATTTAGGTTCTTCCGGATATTGCCGCCCCGTTTTTAAACAAACCGCAGAAAATCTAGGCAATATAATTGCGCAAAATGATAAAACACTAATCTATGGCGGCATGGATGCAGGACTTATGGGCATTATTGCCAATAATGCATTAGAGGGTGGCTCACAGGTCATCGGGATTGTCCCCAAAAGCCTCAAAGACAGCCAGAGAATGCACCCGCATCTCAGCCAGACAATACTAGTAGAATCATTATGGGAACGTAAATTGGAAATGTTCCAGAAAATGGATGCTGCCATCACTCTGGCCGGAGGATATGGAACAGCCGATGAATTATTTGAAGTGCTTTACTGGGGATCTCTTGAGACTCATGCAAAGCCTGTCGTGCTTGTAAATACTGAAGGTTATTACGACAAGCTCATTGCCTTTATGGACATCTTGCCCAACCTGCCGCGTAATCACCTGATAATTGTTGATACGCTCGAAGCGGCTTTCTCGCGCCTCAATGAATGGAGTCCTCCAACCATTAAAAACCGCGCTAATCAGTTTCCTAACTTCGAAGATGAAATCCTGCTGGACACGGATGAACCGCTTATTATAGACACGGCGAGTGTAAAAAACGCTTATATACTCACCACGGCATTGGGGCTTAAACAACTGCAAAAACATGAACGCCACATCGGTATTTTAAATACAAACGCCCGGTTTGACCTGTTTCTGGAATGGGTGGAACGTGCGCAAACAGAAACCTTTATTACCAAACATTGCAAAAAGCTTTTTAGCGTTGATACGACGATTGAAGGGCTCAAAAAAAAGCTGGAACACCAACCTGAGATTCTGATAAATTTACATCAGGATAAATGGGGTAAAAGCCAGACACGAACACGTCTGGAACTCAGCGAAACGGAACAAAATTAATGATAAATGATGGCAATCAGGATTGGTAGCCCGTAATCGCATATAGCTTGGCCTTGGTCATAACAATTTCTTCGCGAATACGCTGTTTATCCGCCATTTCTTCTACCAACTCCAGATCTTCGCTCAGATC
>JAGLKL010000340.1 GCA_023141075.1 Alphaproteobacteria bacterium | reverse complement strand
TGATAGGCTCGGATTCCGGTTCCGGCTTCGGTTCTGGCTGTTCGTTGTCTTCTTTTGCGGCGAGTGCAATCTGGTCAACGCCTTCTTTACCGTTAAAGGTTGCTGTAAGAATTTCGGGTTGGCTTGGGGAGCCGGTTCCCAGTCTTCCGTTAGTTTCTTGTGTATGGTTGTATGTTGCTGTAAGGCCTGTTTTTATTGAATCGTTACTTGCAAGGAGTGTTCCTTCTTGAGCAAGTTCACGTTCAAGGTTGCCGAAGCGTTTGTAATATTCTTCGTGATGTCTGGTCAGTTCTTTACCCATACGAGCTAAGGCGGTATCGGCAGTTACATTTCCTTTAAAATAGAGTGGGTTATTACGCGCATTCGATCCTATGACGGCTTGTGCAGAACGTGTATCACCGTTTTGTGACATCTGATGGAGTTTTTTTGCGTCCAGAGAGCCAATGTTATAAGCGGAATAAACGGTGACCATGTTTTTTGTTTTGGAGGGGTCTATTCCGACAACGCGTGCATCATCCATTTTAAGATAGGATGCGGCATAAGTTGACACTACAGGGTCGAATTTGAGATGATCCAATGCTCCGCGATTCGTATTATTAGCCATGATGTTATCGGCAATCTTCTCGTATCCCGGGTGGTTTTCTTTTAGGTGTTCGGCAATTTTATCGCCGTACCTTTCCATGATGCTGTTCCATGTTCCGCCCGCGAATTGCCAATCACCCTTGCACATAGTTGGGCTGAGAAGATTGTTCCCATAATCGCTTTCAACACCCCATACAGCTTTCATGATTTCGGGAGAAACGCCAGTTGCTTCGCCAGCAAGAGGGATGGTTTGTATAATCAAGCTGCGTCTTTCATCGAGAAGCATGTCTATAGCTTCTTTTGTATCAGGGGCGCGCGCTTCAATAGTTGCCTTTGCCTGATCTGAGGAAAGGGTTTCTTCGGGATTTTTTATTCGTGCATAGGTGGATCGGGTAGCGGCAATGTAATTCGTTCGATCGTTTCTTAGGTGGTTTCCTGTGTCTCTGACATAATTCATGTCATTTTGAGAAAATCC
>JAGLKL010000034.1 GCA_023141075.1 Alphaproteobacteria bacterium | reverse complement strand
CCTAAAACGTTAGCCGATAGAATAAATGTGAAGATGGTAAATACAAACGGGAGGTAAGGCCGTCCTTTTTTACCTGTATTTTCATCAAGCGTCTTGCTTACAAATTCATAAAATAGCTCGGCGGCCATTTGTGCACGTCCAGGTATCATTGCATTCTTACGCATGGCAACTGTTAATAATGTGATAGAGACGATAGCGGCAATAACCATCCACAATGAACAATTCGTAAAAGTAATATCATATCCGGCTATATCCATAGGGTTGCTAATCGGCTCAATAACAAACTGATGAATTGGATCAACTCTATTTGGATCAGACACTATATTTTGCTCCGCCCTGATTACTTTTTTCAAATTTTATTGTTTCTAGCCTATTTAAATAGGTTAATCAATGTACTTTCTCGCAGTTATTCATTTTTTTTTAAAAGCCCCTGAGCGCGATATACACCACCCACAAAACTCAAGATAATACAAAGCATTAGCCCCCATGGTGCAATGCCAAAGAATTTATCTATTACAAAGCCAAGAAGAAATCCGGCGATGATGTTGCCCAAAAACGTAGAAGCAATCAGTCTGCCACGGCGAACTTCCGACGTTTCATCATCAGCAGGCTTGCCTTCATGCTCTTCTTTTTCTTCGTCATAATCTTTACGTGCTTTGTCAATGCGTGTTTCAAGGGCATCGATTTTTTCAAATATTTCTTTGTCCAGTTTTTTTCCCATAATTTAGGCTTTATATTTTTTATTTCTTGATAGGAGAAACGTTTATCTTACGCAACTTTCTGGCTTTCTCCGCTTTGATCGGCAAATTCGAATGAGCCCTGCAAATCTACAGAGAATAATTGTGATACGCCTTTTTCTGACATAGTCACCCCATAAAGTCGATCCATACGCGCCATACTCAGACGGTGGTGTGTAACAATCAGGAAACGGGTTTCTCCGCGTTTAGCAATTTCATCAAGTAAATCACAAACCCTATCGACATTAGCATCGTCCAAGGGGGCATCAATTTCATCAAGCACACATATTGGGGAAGGATTAGTCAGAAACATTGCAAGAATTAGAGCAATAGAGGCTAGTGTTTGTTCACCGCCGGAAAGTAAAGAAAGGGATTGAAGAGATTTTCCGGGCGGTTGAGCAAATATTTCCAGTCCTGCCCCTAATGGATCGTCAGAATCAATTAGTTCAAGATGAGCCTGACCGCCGCTGAATAAACGCTTGAACAGCTCTTCAAAATGCGCATTCACGTGTTTGAATGCTGAAATCAGCCGTTCGCGTGCTTCTTTATTGATTTTGTTGATTCCACCGCGCAACTCATCTATGGCTTGGACAAGCTCCTGCCGCTCGTTAAGCAGAGCGGTTAGCTCTTCTTCCAGTTCTCTTGTTTCTATTTCTGCGCGCAAATTCACAGGGCCGATGGAATCGCGCTCGCGCATACGTTTGTCTTTTTGTTCTTTTAGTTTAGGTAAATCGTTAATTACGTAATCTATCAGATCGTTAGCGGCGGTATGGCCGGTTAATTCCTTGGGATGTACATCAAATTTCTCACGTACGCATTGTTCTGTTTCATCCAGTTTGTCATTGAGTGAGGAAAGGAAAGCTTGAGCTTCAGCACGTTTTTCTCGAGCTTCACCCAGAATATTTTCCGCTCCTTTTAAGGCAGCATTCGTTGCTGCGACATCTTCTTCACATGTTGCCAGCCGCTCCGCATCATCGTTACGTTGTTTTTCAAGTATGGCAACCTTCTCGAGCATCTCATCGCGTGTGTTATCTTTCGCAATCGGATTTTCTTTAAGGGTTTTGAGTTTTTGCGACAAAGTTTCCTGACGCGACGACAATTCTTTCACACGTTCGCCTGCGCGGATATTCCTGTTCTTTAAAGAAAGACGTTCATCTGCAATGGCCTGAATACGGGCGCGGCGTGTGTTACGTCCCTGTGCAAAAAGGTCAAAATTGCGCACAGCGTGTTGATAGTTTTCTTTAGCAATATCCAGTTGTTCTTTTTCTTGCGTGATGAGATCGTCGTTGTTCTCACCTTTTCTTTGAGTTTCAATCACAGCGGTTAATGCATTTTGATCGTTCTCCAATATGTCTTGCATCGCTATAATATCTTCTTGCAGCGAAACGATTTGTTCGTCATAGCGTTCCTGATTAGCTTTAACACGCAAAGTTTTATCTTTGAGTTTCTGCTGTTTTGGTCGCAAAGCTGATAGTATGTCTTCACAGGTTTTAATCTTACGGCTAATTTCATCACGCTGCATACGGGCTGAGTTTAGTGCTTCGTTTGTTTTGTCATACTGAGTTTGAACCTTTTCCAGTTTTTTGCGACATTGTTGCTTTGATTTCTCAAGGTCTTTTTTCTTGTTCTTTTGTTCCAGATAGACACTGTGGCGGTCTGTGGCGGTTTCCTGAATGAAATAGCCGTCCCACCGCCAATATGCACCGTCGCCGGAAACAAGGGACTGTCCCGGTTTTAATTTCTCAGCCAGATTTGCGCCTTGCTCGGTGGTCTCGACATAGCCAATAGAAAGCAATGCCAAATGCATCTCCTTTGGCGCTTTCACATGAGAAAGTAGGGCGTTTGCTCCTTTAGGCAAAACAGGCAAAGGCTTAGTTTCTTTTTCTGTTGCTTTTAGTTTGAAATTCGTCCAATAGGCCGGAGCTTCTTTATCCAGTGCTGCCATGAGGGAATCGCCTAATGCTCTGGAGAGTGCTTTCTCAAACCCGGGCTCTGTGCTAATTTGATCGAGGACACAACTAAAATTCTCACCAGCATCTATTTTGAAAAGTTCTTCAAGCACGGATAGTTCGGCGCAGATCTGTGTATATTTTCTTTCTTCCTTATTTAGAGCATCTCGCGCAACTTCTTGTTTTTGTTCAGCCTCTTCAATTTCTATTGCACATTCATCCTGTTTTTTCTTTAGTTTGACAAGGACGTTTTCTTTGTCAGCACATTGTTTTTCACAAGCTGCAATATCGTCATATATATTGTCTTCTAAAATACAATTCGTGCGATCCTCCTGTGTTCGAGCCAAGCGTTCATTTAAAGAATTAATTCTGACTTCGTAACGCTCGACTTGTTTTTCCAGTGCTTCTTTACGCGCCATGTTGGCCGCAGCATTTTCTTTTAATGCGCTATAGCGCTCTTCGATGATCAACAATTCTTTTTGTGTTGTTTCTTTGGCTTTTTCTTTTTGTTTAAAGAGAGCATCATCGCGATCTTGTTCAGAAAGGAGTTCTTGATACTCGCCCTCAATTTTTTTAAGTTGAACAGATGTTTCTTCGAACGTTTGCTCTTCATGCTGGTGGTCAATGGAAAGCTGGTGAAGCTGGGTCTTGGCTTCCTGCAAATCATTACGATAGCGCTCGATTTCATCTTCAAGGTTCTGGAAGTCGATTTTCTGTTTTTGCAGAGCAGCGGAACTTTCCGCCTCTTTTTTACGCAGGGGTGCGAGATTCCCGATTTGCGCATTCTGGGTTTTTGTTAGTTGAGTTACGACGGCCAGCTTTTCTGCCGTAATTGACTCTGTTTTGGAAAATTCTTCTTTAAGGGCGTTTTGTTTTTCGATCAGATTCAGCCATTCAAGATAAGCTATCTGTACTTCCAGTTCACGTATGGCAGTGCTGAGGTTTTTGTATCTTATTGCCTGACGGGACTGGCGTTTTAAGCTATTAAGGCGGTTTTCCATACTTCCCAGAATGTCTTCAAGCCGGATAAGGTTGGTATCAGCACCGCGTAGGCGCAACTCGGCTTCGTGTCGCCTTGCATATAATCCGGCAATTCCCGCAGATTCTTCTAGAATTAAGCGTCTGTCCTGCGGCTTTGCGTTAATCATGCGCGTAACATGGCCTTGGGAAACAAGGGAAGGGGAATTTGCTCCGGTTACTGTATCGGCAAAAAGCATTTGTACATCACGAGCACGAGCGTTTTTGCTGTTAATTTTATAGCCGGAGCCTTTATCTTTTTCGATGCGGCGGATAACTTCGATTTCGTCAGAACTATTATAGGCTGCAGGTGCAGCACGTTTTGAGTTATCAAGAAGCAGGGAGACCTCGGCAAAATTCCGAGGGCTGCGTTTATTAGTACCGGAGAAAATGACATCTTCCATACCATCACCACGCATGCGTTTAGCGGAATTCTCACCCATCACCCAACGCAGAGCTTCAACTAGATTGGATTTACCACAGCCATTGGGGCCAACAATTCCATTGAGACCCGGACCTATTTCTAGCTCTGTTTTATCGACAAATGATTTAAAACCACTTAGTCGGAGTTTGGTAAACTGGATCATCGAAGTCTAATGTTGCTTTCCTTATAAAAACGGGGTTTGGTGAGATTGAGATTTTCTTACTCTTTAGATTTGACCCTAGTTAATTCAGTATCCAGAGTTTTTTTGAACTTTGAGTAGGAAACAGCACCAACAATACGTTCATTATCATTGATTATAAAAGTTGGTGTGCTATCGACGCCAAGCTCCTCATATACACTGTGGCCTCGCGTTGCCAAAGCTTTTTGCAATTCCTTGCTCTCAGCACATTTATCGATCAGTTCGGGGTCTGCACCTGTCAGTTTGGCGTTTTGCTTGATAAAATTGGTGAAATCGTCATTTTTGATCCATGAATCTCGAGTTTTGAAAATCAGTTCAATAAATTTGAAGTATGAGCTTTCCGGTACACAGCGAGCTATAGCACCAATTATAATATCAGGCTCATTGCGGGGGAAATCATCAAAAACCATATAAGCTTTTCCGGTGTCGATATACTCAGTTTTTATTTTCTCAAATGATTCCATGCGGAATCTGCTACATGCACTGCACGTAAAGGAACTGTGGTCAGAAATTTTAAGAGGTGCGTCCGGGTTACCCAATATGCGTGGTTCGGTTAGCTTTTCAATATCAAGAACGATTTGCGTTGTTTCTTCTCCTGACGCGGTTTCAATATCGGCAGGAGCCTTCGTTTGGTCTGTGTCTTCCTCACCATCTTCTTCAGCCACCGGTGCGGTAACCACGTCTTTTGTCTCTTCCATAACCTCGGCCTTGGCAAGTTCTTCTTCAATCACATCACGTATTTTTTCGTAAGGATCATATCCTATAACAATGTGTGTGTCGTTAACGACAAGAGCAGGGATACGTCCAAGCTTATGTTTTTTCAGTGCTTCCTTAGCAGTTTTGACCAGAGTTTTGCGCAGATCTTTACTATAATAGCATTGGTCGATTAATTCAGGTGAAGCCCCGGCAATAACGGCCTTCTCTTTAATTTCCTTAATGGGATCTTCAGAGTTCATCCATTCTTTCTGGGTTTCAAAGATGAGATCAAGAAACTCAAAATAGGTCTTTTCCGGGATACAGCGAGCTATGACACCGATTGTAACATCTTTGACATTGCGTGGCATGTCATTAAAAACGAGGTAGGCTTTGCCGGTATCAATATAGTTTTCCTTAATCATTTTTAATGTCGTTTCACGGTATAAGCCACATGCTCCACAAGTGAAGCTATTGTATTCTACGATTTTTACCGGCGCATTCTTATCGCCCATTATGCGTGGAGTGGTTGACTTCTCAAGGTCAAAATCTGACCCGTATTCGATAAATTTTGACAAACTAAATTCATCGTAAGGCGCATCGTTTTCAATCTTCTTTTTTTGGTAGAACAGCAAGGCTGCCAGAACAGCAAAAACGATCAGAGAGAAAAACAGTGCCCCAAAGGGATGTTTTTTTTCTTGCTCTTCACTGTGATTAGAATCCGACATTCAGTGTTACTCCTACTCATTACGCATAAATATGTGATTTAATTGCATACACATAAGGAAGCAAAGTCAAGAAATACAGTCGTTTTAGGGCAAGCTTTTCCACACATGAAAACGCAGTCTCTATAACATGAACCATCTAATACCGATTATCATTCTCTGAATGATTATCGACGTTCAGATGCCACGTAAGCTTCGCGCTTGTGCCCTTGGGTGCTAATGCGCGGGTCGCAGTCGCAGCCTTTTTATATGACGATTTATTATTCGTCCGGGCACAGTTTCAGGCTTTTTTTCAAGTGGATACTACTGAGAAAAACAAGGCTGCTTAGCCCTATGCAGGCCAGAATATAAAAATTTGGTGCATAAAACAGAAGCGGCACCAAAATTAAAAGACCGATAATTCGGCCAACTCCCAATAATATTTCACGTACTGCCAGATGGGCGTAAGTGCGCTCCTCATACCACCGTGCTTCAAGACCCACATTGAAGAAATGACTTCCAGTGGCAAAAAAGATGCTAGAAACCAATGTAGTTAGCGGATGAACGGATATTAGCCACGGGAACCACCCAATGAGTCCGATAAATGAGCCATGTTGTAAATCATGTCCTGTTCGCAGATTGGTAAAACGTCCTGCCAATGGTGAAATAAAAGTTTTTGTAGCAATCGTTATAGCGTACAAGACGCTCGCCGCTAGAGCAGTAGCTCCGATAGATTTCATCCAGACAGGCCATAAGACCCCTGTGGACATTTCATGAAAACACTCTGCAATAGTAGCTTTTGAGCGAGCTTTTTGTTGGAAAACAGCACCCAATAGGCTAGTTTTTCTTTGCAAAGCAATCATTTCTTTATGTGCAGAGAATACCCCGGTTTTATTAGCAAAGACACATAAAAACAATGTGGCCATGGTCAAAAATGTTGCACCAAGAAGCAATATTTCAGTCATTTCGATAGCTGTGATTAGCGCAATTCCGGCAGTGATGCTAGCGATAATGGCTCCTGCTGACATGAACAAGTGGGCTAAGGACACTTCATTCCCTCGGTTCTTCTGGCTGCTATGGTGCAGAATGCAAACATGATAAATTAACCAAAATGGTGTCATTGCCATAGTGGCACAACCTCCCAAAAGCCAAGGGGCTAAAATATTTTTTGTGCAGAGAATAAAAAAGATAATACCAATTTGGAATGGGATGAGAACAGAAAAAATGTGTTTCGCACAAAATCTGGAGAGTAAGGAAAATCCTATCGGCATGATCAGTAAATTATTGACGGCATAGCGAATAATCAGGAAAGAAAGCAAGCTGATCATATTTAACGCGGCTAAATCAAGTGCAATATAAACATCCAGTAATGTATTGCCAAAAACACCGATAATCGTGCCTACATAAAGTTCTAAAAGTTCGCGCCTTTTTAGGGGCGCAACAAAACCATCGTGTAATAAAAAAGTGGTTTTTTCTCTCAAAGTCATAATGTCCTATACACCATTCCAGTTTTCATTCATGCGGCGATCAACGAAGCTGCTATAAATTGAGAAAGAACGTGGGCTATTTTTTAGTGCCTATGAACAAGAGATCGATACGATCATCTGTCGTATCGTCTGTATCTTGCCCCATAGGCGTTATCTTTAAGCGTGAAGGGTCGATATTTTGTTCAAGCATAAATCCCCTTACCTCGAGTGCCCGAGCCAAAGAGCGGCGAATATCACTATACTCCTTTTGATCTTCCATACTTGCATAAGCGTGGATTTCCAGTCTGGTATGCGGGTCGTTTTTTATTATTTTTATGGCATGCTCAAGTAGAAATTCTTTAAGGTTTTGATCTAAGGTAACTTGATTTGGATCAAGCGTGAAACTAACTAGTGCTTTTTCGTGGCCTTTTTGTCCCGGCTGAATGATCGGTTGGCGCACTGCAGAAGATGTTGCCAACAAATATTCATCGGGAGGATTGGTATCTTCTTGAATGGAAGACAACAGTTCTTTTTCGTAGTCTTCTTCAGAACCATCATAACTGCTATCGTGTGTGAAAGCATCGTCATATACATCGCGATAAACGTTGGCGGAATCATTCCGTGTCATAAGCTCACGAATATAGCTGGGTGAGGTGCTAATTACATCCGGTCTTCTGGAAGGAATGGGCACGGTTTCGACGGAAGCATGAGCGAAATGGGAACTAACCACACTTATAGCAAACAGCGCCAGAACGCTGCTAAGGATTATGAAGACAATAAAAACCAATCCCAGACGTATTTTTCCCAAGCCTAGAAACTGAAACGGTTGTGACGCTATGTATCTGTTATGCACAACAGCCCACCTTAAATATTCTATCATTGTAACATGGCCGGAAATCGGCCAAAGAATTGTCTTAAAGAGAATTGTCTTAAAGAGAATTGTTCTAAGACGCTTGCCGTAAGATCTTCCCGATATCTTCGAAAAGAGACTCATTGGCAGCCAAGACGTTTCCAGTATGAACGGGATTCTTGCGGATGTCATCCATATCTGACACAAAACCCCCAGATTCTTTTACAATCAGAATACCTGCTGCCACGTCCCATGGGGATAAGTTTCTTTCCCAAAATCCCTCATAACGACCGGCAGCAACATATGTTAGATCTAAAGCAGCCGCTCCGTAGCGCCTCATGTTAAAGCCTGCATAAACTAGGGCTGAAAACTCTGAAATAAATATATCACGTTTTTCTTTCTTGTGACGAGCTGCACCACCCATAGCAATAACCGACCCTTCAGGCTTATTACGCGCAGATACGCGCAAACGGCTACGGCGGGCTATAAATGCGCCGCCGCCTTTTTCAGCATGAAATATCTCATCTTTGACCGGGTCATGAACAAGACCGGCAACAATTTCACCTTTATGCTCTAAAGCAATAGAAATGCACCAGTGCGGTATGCCATGCAAAAAATTCGTTGTTCCGTCCAGGGGATCTATGATCCAACAATAATCTTGATTATCGCCGACAACTTCTCCACTTTCTTCCATTAAGAAACAATAATCCGGTCGCGTTTTTTTGAGTTCGTTAAAGATAATTTCTTCTGAGCGTCTATCTGCTGCAGAAACAAAGTCGCCCGGACCTTTTCTTGAAACCTGCAGGTGTTCAACTTCGTTAAAGTCTCTCAGTAAAGAACGCGCAGCTTTTTCACTTGCGCGCATCATTACATTCATAATCGGCGATTTCGTTGCCATTATCTTTTATTCCTTATTACTTTAATTAAAACTACACTACCTAGCCTTTATAGCGCTCAACATAAGTGCCGACACCATCTTCGAGTTTCACGACAATTTTTGTGCCTGATACAATATGTGGTGGTACCATAACTTTTTCGCCATTATCCAGAATGGCCGGTTTATATGATGTCGTGGCTGTCTGGCCTTTTACGACAGGCTCGGCCTCAACGATTTCCATGACGATACGATCTGGTATTTTGAAACCCAAAGGCTCCTCTTCATAGGTTTCAACTTCGACAATCATGCCATCTTGCAGATAAGCAGATTGAGGACCCATTTGTTCTTTGGTTACTGTGATCTGGTCATATGTTTCATTGTTCATCAAAACAATGTCATCACCGGCAAAATACAGAAACTGATAATCTGTTTGTTCCAGACGCACGCGTTCTACAGTTTCTTGCGTACGGAAACGCACATTGTCTTTATTGCCGGTACGAATATTGCGCATCTCAATTTGCGCTACTGAAGCACCTTTTCCCGGTGAAGAAATTTCATTTTTTACCACGACGCAGAGTTTTCCATTATACTCAATGACATTCCCTGATCTTAATGTAATAGCGTTTACTTTCATTCTTTTATATCCGTTAAAATAGCTTTTCCTAGGCTTTCGAGTTTTTCTTTTATATCAGGATCCTCGATTTGATCCAGTACCCCTGATAGATATTTTTTTTCATTACCTGTTAGAGAAGGAATAACTTTTTTTGGTTCAGGAGTCTCTTCTGCCAATTCTGAGGCTACAAAGCGGATATCTTTAATCCAATTATTGCCAAAAAGCGAGTTAATTCGTTCTAATATGACGCCTTTCTGATAATTTAAAAGCGTGGCATTGGCTGCTGAGGTCGCGATATCCAGCGTCACATAAGCGTCTTTTTTAGACCTCCCTTTTTTTCGATAGTTGAGCTTTAATGGCTGGGCAAGATCGGCAAATTGAGTCCCCATAATCTCTTTCCATTGATTGATCAGGCGTCCGAGCGCAATATACCTGCGGGAAAATGTTTTACTCGCGATGCGGGATGTAGATTCGGATAGTGGGCGCATAGTTGATTTAATATATTATCTAGGGTCAGGATCTATTAATTATATCCATTCTGCGCACGCATAATTTTTGAAAAGATGTTCCGTGAAAAACGCGCAGGTCATAGTGGTTCTATTTCCAAGCGATTTTCACGAACAGATACAAAAATTTGCAGCGCCCTGACGGGTTTAAATTTACAGGCAAACTATCATCTTTTTTGTCTCTTGAATATGCTTCGGCATGTCCTGCGAGCCAAAAAATCGATCCTTTACCTGTAAATTTAAACAGAATTGTACATAATTAATAGGTCCTGACCCTA
>JAGLKL010000339.1 GCA_023141075.1 Alphaproteobacteria bacterium | reverse complement strand
AAAAATTCATTGGCGCAATTCTATACTATTCTTAAGTGAAACTACTATATCATGGCTCTTGGAAGCTTTATGCGTTTTTACTTTGTAATAAAATGGTCGATTATGCGCACGTTGATGTTTGTTATTTCTATATTGGTATTGTCTGTTCTGGTTCTCCCTGAAAGTGCTTATTCTCAAAACAATGGTACCGCCTTGCCGGAATTTGAATCGCCAGAGGAGGTCTCTGCAGAAGTCACTGACGACGACCCCTACGATCTGGCCACAGACGAACAAATAGAAGAAGCACAAAGGTTTTATGAAAGCTGTAAGAACAACGAGACGTTTAGCGCACGAAAAAACTGTAAATGTGCGGCAGCAGCCTTTCTGGAAACGCGTATACTGCT
Source organism: Alphaproteobacteria bacterium (assembly GCA_023141075.1). Lineage (GTDB taxonomy): Bacteria > Pseudomonadota > Alphaproteobacteria > Micavibrionales > Micavibrionaceae > UBA1672. The sequence goes on along the minus strand of JAGLKL010000339.1, from coordinate 680 downwards.
TGGGGACACGGCTACCGTTGATGAAATTATGGAAGAAAACATCAATTCCTGCCTTTTAGATGAAGATAAAGGCAATATCCCGTATATTGATGATCTCGACCTTGAAGAAGTAACCAAAAAACAAATGGAAGAGGCAGAATTTGTTTTTCAATCATGCAAGGAAAGTCCTCGTGTTAGCCGGTTTGTTGATTGTGAATGTCTAGCGGCCAAATTTCTTGATTTAAGGATAAAACGTGGTCCTCTCCCGCCTCAAAGCCTCATTGTTAGTGAGATTACGCAAAAAGAATGTCGTAATATCGTTGAAACCACAGGAATGGAATTTGAACGCTGCATGAGAGGAACAGGCTTTAAGTATTATAACATTCGTCCAAAAGATTATTGCGAATGCTATGCTAAAGCGTGGGGGAAAATATTTAAGGGGTTTAACGGATTGCTAGATGAAAGAAAGAAAGCCAACATGCGCTTACGAGCACGTAGTATCTGTAGGAAACCGGAGTCTTACCGTGGCGAATAGCTTACTTCCTGCCATCCCAATCAATCTTACACTATAACACTGCCGTAAGCTGGGAACGGCCTAGAGGCAGTATATTTTTAGCATAAAAATCTGAAAGTTCCTGAATATTATAGCCGCTTTGCAGCTCAAATTGCGGGTCAGTGTACGCCGCTTTTGCCAATAATGC
>JAGLKL010000338.1 GCA_023141075.1 Alphaproteobacteria bacterium | reverse complement strand
AATGGGGAGATTCCCCCCATTTTAAAAATAAGCTGAATTTATAAGAAGAAATAAAATGGCGACGGATGCAGTCTGTCGCTAACTATTCTCATCCCTGTTTTCCCTGCTTAACAGAAAAAATACAAGGAATTATCAGGGAATGCTGCTTCTTGCCGTAAACCTTAAGCATTTGCAACAGGTTTATTTGCAGTCACAAAATACCCGCTCGTTGATCTGTTGTCGGGATTTAGACGATCATACAGAATTGCAAACGGCCAAAGAATGGCTGCGAAAGGAACCATTATAAACTCGCGTTTTCTTACTTTTCCCCAGCCCTTGGCCATTCTTGCGAGAGTTACTACCCAAGACTCTGCGCAACCATTTCGCTCTCTTATCTCAACATCCGCAAATGCCTCAAGCAATAAACTCAAACCATAATGCGTAAAGCGCCAATAATCATGTGGCTCTGCATGTATGTGAAATATAAACGGAGTACTTAGTATTATTTTTCCACCTGATTTTAAAACGCGCCAAATTTCTGACAATGCTTTTTGGGGGTCTTTAACGTGCTCTAAAACTTCTAAAACCACGACACAATCGAAAGAATTATCCTCGATAACATTCATATCCGTCAGGTCACACAAAAAATCCGGATTTTTATCAGCGTTAATATCAAGGGTCTTTAACTGAATTCCCTTTTTTGTTCTTATAAAATCAGTGACAGGACCGTCCGAGCCAACGCTCATAACCGTTTGTCCGTTCTCTTCCAACGCATCATCAAGCCATTTATCAAGGTTTTTACGGCTCATGGCATTGGAAAGGTTAAAGATAGGCATATAAATAGCCTGCTTGATTTTTCCTAGCATTTATTTTCTTTCGTATTCATATCTCTTATGTAACGCTGTTAGCTCGCACGATAAATTTCTCAACACGAAACAACCTACTTCAGTTCTTTGGATTTGCCTATATTAAACAATCAGATTTCCACTCGTAACCAGCGCCTCTTCATCGGTAAGGCCTGTTACATTAGAAATCTCAGCGATCACAACAAAAAACGAGAACCGACTAAAGAAGAAGCTGAATTTATAAGAAGAAATAAAATGGCGATCCCGACAGG
>JAGLKL010000337.1 GCA_023141075.1 Alphaproteobacteria bacterium | reverse complement strand
CAAAGTTCAGGTGCGCATCATCAGGGGTTTTCTTCAACATATCTAACAGATACCTTTCATCGGCTTGTGCAGAAGTATCGGTACTTTGTAGATTTGCCAGCGCCGCGATCGCTATAGGATCACGTGGATCATGTTTTAGAAGTGAGCGATAGATGCCACTTGCCATGGCATTATCTTTTTCAACAATCGCTATCGCGCCTAAACCCAGTAGTGCATCTCTATTGTCGTCTTCGATATCTAGTATTTCTTTATATAAATTTTTTGCTCGACCATATTGAGCGGCCTCATAGGCCAGCCATGCGCTCTCAAGTTTTTCTGCTACAGGATCAATCTTATTTGTTTTTTGAAAGGACATTGTTGATGACACAGTACTTGTTTTAGTATTTACGGTAGCTGCGGGACGACGCTTTACCTGCTGTGAGTTCCTTTCTTCCATCATCTGCTTCTTCGCAAACTGAACCTTGTCAGCCAGATCAGAATCACCCGCCAGGTTACGAATTATTTTAGACTCCACGGGTACTTTTTCTTTACTGGTTTTTGATCGCATCATCTGCATAGCAATCTGGTGCTTGCGCTCCAGGTTTGCAATTTCTGCCTGCATATCCGTATAGTAATAAACGCCGCCGGAAACAAGGATAACTAAACTGATCAGCAATATGCCAGTCAATAACAGCCGATTGCCCCGCTTAACATCATGATTAGTTTTATAGATAAGCATAGATAATGCTTCATCTGATACCGTATAACTTGCCACATTTTCACGGTCAAAATTATCATCCTGTTTAAGAGATAATTCTTCCTCTTCGTTTGCAGCGTCTTCAGCAGGCTCTGTTTTTTCTACTGTCACAGCCTCCGTAACATTTTCATCATCAATAGAATCAAGCGTTAACTCTTCTGCTTGCTCATCTACTATCTCTGATTTTTTTTCATCCGCCTTTGATGCTGATACTGCTTCGCCTTGCTGCGCATCCGTTACAGCAACAGTAGAATCATCGAGGGATAGGACCGCGTCTGGATCTGAGGAAGCAGACCCGATCGTATCGTCCTGCACAGCTTTCCGGGATGTTTTCTGCTTGTCATCAGCAGCTTTTTTAAGG
>JAGLKL010000336.1 GCA_023141075.1 Alphaproteobacteria bacterium | reverse complement strand
GTTACGGCTTGTATGCGGGGTTACGACTTGTATAAAGTCAGGGAGAAAATAAAATAGTTGCGACTGGCGTAAACTACTATATATCAGCACTCTCATGTGCAGGAACCATTTCTCCATTGGGACGCAAGTGCCTGACTTCGCAATTTATGTAATGACCTGTTCTTTCGTAAACGGCCTCGCGCACTTTTGCAATCAGGCTCAGAACATCGCCCGAGGTAGCATTTCCGGTATTTATGATAAAATTCGCATGTAACGGAGAAATCATAGCGCCCCCACATGTAACGCCTTTAAGCCCTGCTTCTTCTATAGCTTTACCCGGCGGGCCTACTGTTTCATAAAGAGCCGGGTCGCTTAAGAATGTAGAGCCGCAATTCGGCGTTTTGCGTGGTAATTTTTTATTGCGCATCTGCAAAGTCTGAATCATTTGCGTGCGCAAAACCGTAGCATCGCCTTGTTCATATTGGAAAGAAGCCTCTACAAGAATGCATTTTTTAGTTTGAAATACAGAGCTACGATATGCAAAACCGCACTCTTGCGCAGTGTATTTTTCAACACTTCCATTTTCAGTAACGACAACGGCTTCAGTAAGCTGTTCACCAATTCCTTTGCGGTTTGCTCCGCCGTTCATAACAACAAGGCCGCCAAGTGTTCCCGGAACGCCAATCGCGTGCTCACACCCTTGAAATCCGGCGCGTGTAACATTTCTCACATAGCAAGGCGTCCAGATTCCGGCCTGCGCCGTAACGCGTCCATCTTGTGAGATTTGTATATCTGACAACGCTCTGCCGATATGAATAACAATCCCTCTAAAACCCTCACTATCAAACAGGATGTTTGAGCCGTCACCAATGACTACGGAAGGAATATTGCGCTCGTGAATATAACGCTGAACGTGGCAGACATCCTCTATTGTGCATGGTGAGACCAAGATATCAGCAGACCCCCCGATGCGCCATGTGCCATACTGCGCAAGGGGCACTTTTGTCAGGACATCACATAACAAAAGAGATTGAAGATCTTTGATAACAATGCTTTGCTCCATTTAGGACTCTTTCATTGATGAAGCGTGATTTATGCACGGCATCGACAAGCTCTGTT
>JAGLKL010000335.1 GCA_023141075.1 Alphaproteobacteria bacterium | reverse complement strand
AAAATTCCTCAAGCAAAATGTATTATTCTTAAGGGGAACTGCTATATGGTTTAGCCGCCGCTTCCTTTGGCTCCAAAGCACTGATGAAGTCTATTGCGTCCTCCGCAAAGCCATATTCGTATATGCCCATATGGACGGCCTTATCGTAGACTTTTAGAACCTTTGGTTCGTTTGCCTCTGCAAATAATTTCTTGCCGAAACGCGGTGGAATAATCGTATCACGCCCGCCTATACCAATCAGGACGGGTGTATGGATTGACCCTATTTTTTTATGATTGAGATATTTGTCTTTCATAATCTTTGATAAAAAGGGAACAAAAAAGAACTCGAAGTGCGCAATATCCAGTGCGCTGGAAAACGGCGCATCAAGAATTAAGGCGTGGGTTTCATACTCAGTGGCCATTTGCACAGCGACGCCGGAACCTATAGACTCACCGTACATAATCAGGTCATCGCCTTTAATTCCGTGTTTATCTGCCAGCCAGTCAATTTGCGCACGGGCATCATGATAAAACCCTTTTTCGGAGGGATTGCCCGGATTGCCGCCATAACCCCGGTATTCTGCCAGCAATACGCCATACCCTTTATCGACGAATGGTAGAATTTTGGGGCCGCGACTTTCAATATTATGGCCGTTACCGTGAAAGAAAATCAGTGTGGGCATGCCATCCTGAGGCTCAGAGAACCAGGATTTCAGGTCTAATCCATCTTTTGTCGTGGTATCAACCCAACTCATCCATGGTGCTTTGGTAATGTCCGGCCTTGCCGTGGTCAAAGGGAAATACATAAATGAGCGCTGTCTGACCGTCATCGTCGCAACAAGACCCATATAAGCAATAAGAAAAGCGATTAATAAGCGAAGCATGATTATATCCTACTATTTTAGAGCCTCAGTTGTGATATTTTATCACGTTTTTTACAGTTTAAAATGTGCTTTTTATTAGTGTTGTTTACGCTTTTCAGAAAAGGTGTAAGCATAGATGCTCTTGGGTAACCTCGTGGTGTCCTGTCTGCGACCGCATGAATAAGCGGTTTTTTAGCGACTTTTTCGCGACGCGATACGGGGAAACAATAACACCTAGAAACAAAACACAGTATGTGATTTTAT
>JAGLKL010000334.1 GCA_023141075.1 Alphaproteobacteria bacterium | reverse complement strand
GCCGGATACGGATCACGCGGAAGAGGGCTGAATTATCGTATTATGTCGGGAAAACTGCATACAAACGCATCTGAAGTTGTTCTTACCTACATTTATTGCCCCGAAGAAGAAAGCTTCCCACCATATTTTGACAGCGTGCTTATTGCCCGTCTGGCTGCGGAATTTTGCATCCCCGTCACGGAAAATACCTCGCGCTCCGAAACACTGTATAAACGCGCCGAAGAGGAGTATAAACGCGCCCGCCAAAGCGACGCACAGCAAGACACGCCAAACCGTATAGAAGACTTTACGTTGATTGATGTGCGGGACTAATAAATTGACATAAACACCATTTTTTATATAAGTTCAGTACATACAAGCCGGGTTGTATAAAGTTAACAAATACTAAGAGGTTAGATTATGGGTATGGATGATATCGAAGAAATGGATGATGGTACGCATGTTGTTAGTTTAAAAAGCACGAAACCTGATGCTAATCCCATTGATGCCGTGCGTGACATAGTGGAATATATCGCCGGGAATAGTTATGCGCATGGATTAGATGAAATTGAAGAGTACTTCCCTGACCGTAATTCAATTGATTTAAAATATGGACCGGACGATTCTGTATGCGTTATTGTATCGAAACATAATATTGCTGAGAAAGTTGCGGACGATCTGAAAAAGAAATACCCAAATAAATTTTCATACGAAATAACAAACGAAGCTGCGCCGGAAGAAAAGATGGTAAAAGAAAGTTCTCATGGAGAACTTACTGGAATAATGGATAATAATGCGCAGGTTGTTACTGTAAAAAGCACGGGTTCTCGTGTTTTTGCTTCTTTCGATGCTATGTTTGGCGCATCGAGATATATCTACAAGCATATAGAGACGCTTGAATCAGGGGAAACTGGAGGGCGCTTCCTTGACCGTGATTCAGTTAACATAAAATACAGATTGGACGGTTCTGTACACGTTATTGTGCCGGAAGATGTGGAGGCTGAGAGAATTGCGAAAAGTTTGGAAAAAGAATACGGATTTTTATGCAAAGTAACAGACAAAGCTGCGCTGGAAGGAAATAGGGAGAGGTCTTCAGACGATCTGCCGCCGGAAGTCCTGAGTCTTGACTAAAGCG
>JAGLKL010000333.1 GCA_023141075.1 Alphaproteobacteria bacterium | reverse complement strand
CCCCTAATTTATATCGACGGTAAAGGAGATTATGATCTGGCAAGCCGCGTAGCCCGCTACGGGCAGGAAAGTGACAGGAGTGTATCCATCTTTGCCATGAACGGCGAAAGCTGTGCTTACAATCCCTTGGCAGTCGGAGGCTTCACCTCCAAAAAAGACCGTATCATTGAGCTGCGTGAATGGAGCGAAGAACATTACAAGAAGTTGGCAGAAGGCTATCTTCAATCCGTATTCAAAGTTATGGATGCGTGCGGTATTCCCTGCAACATGACAACGCTTGCCGCACACTTGGACTTAAGACGACTTAAGTCTTTGGTTAGAGAGCATCAGGCAAACATTGAGGATTTTGAGCTATTGATGGATGAGTTAAACGCTCAGAACAAGGCTTCGGAAAGCATTGAAAGCCTAGCCGCAGAAATTCGTAACTTTACAGCCTCGGAAATCGGGGCTTTGTTTCGCGAAAAAGATGGTGAAGAGTTCTTAACCCTTAGCGATGTTATAACGCAAAATGGCGTGGCTTACTTTTGTTTGCCAGCTTTGGAATTTCCTTCTATGTCGCAAACGTTGGGACGTTTAATTATCAATGACCTGAAAGCGACCATGGCGCAGCAATTATCTGGTGGCGATAAAAAGAAAGTCTATGTTGTCTTTGACGAATTTTCCGTTTTTGCAGGCAAGCAGGTTCTAAATCTTATCAATATGGGACGCAGCGCGGGTATTCATGCCGTTTTGTCAACGCAAAGTCTGGCTGATATTGCACCAAATCATGCAGATAATTTGGCTAGGCAGGTAATTGGTAACTGCAACAATTTCATACTGCATAGGCAAAACGCGCCTGAAGATGCTGCACTTTTGGCAGAGCTTATAGGCACAAGAAATACGCTGGAATATACGGCGCAGATAGATACTTCAAGACCAACAAATATGGGCACTGTTCGGCGCACACGGGGCTTTATTGCACATCCTGATGAGATTAAAGCTCTTGGCACAGGCGAAGCCTTCTTTTTCACAAAAGAGGGCAACAAAATTAGCAAAATCAAAGTTAGAAAGGGAAAAATATGATTACTTTTACACGTTTTATCATCCTTTCCTTGATGAGCATGTTTTCTAGCGTTT
>JAGLKL010000332.1 GCA_023141075.1 Alphaproteobacteria bacterium | reverse complement strand
AAAATAGTTGCGACTGGCGTTATATGTATTTTCTCGAAGTAAGATCATAGCGTATTTTTGCTTTTCCTTACAATGGGAAGTCATGTTCGGGCGCTTTTTCTTTGACGTAATGGCTGTGAAAATGGTAAATGTCTTAGATCGGAAAAAATGAATTTAAGGTGGTGAGATATGGCATTTGTGGTACAGAGGAGTCTTTTAAAAGATTTAGGGCGTTCGTTTAGAATATCTGCAGTCAGCGGTGTTATATGCGGTGCTTTAGGATTTGTTTTTGGTTTTATGGCTGGTTCTGCCGGTGATGACGTTGGTAAAGAAGAAGTTGCTCTACGTCAGCAGAACAATTCGCAAAATACTAATGAGACAGTAATCTTCGATGATGATAAGGACTGGAAGGGCTGGGATTCAATAGAAGAGGCAAAACGGAAGTATAACGAGGATAACACCGTGTCTGAAGAGTATAATCCCGCGCTTGATATGAATAATTAGTTGAGACCTACGGCTTTATTCTTCCGGTACAACGATATTCTTTATGGCGTGGCGGGGTAGTTCTACACCAAAGCAGCGCTGATAATACTCAGCAATAATCGGGCGTTCTGTTTCATCGCATTTATTGAGGAAAGCCACTCGGAAAGCATGTTCGCGGTCATTATTGAATATAAGCATGTTTTCCGCCCAAGAGATCACCGTGCGCGGTGACATCAGGGTAGAGAGATCCCCGTTAATGAAGCCTTCCCTTGTCAGATCGGCCAGCATCACCATTTTGTCAATAGTTTCACGCCCTTCATCGTTATCTAGTTGAGGGATTTTGGCTAGAACGATGGCAGTTTCCTCGGCATGTGGGAGGTAATTGAGCGTAGTGACAATGTTCCAGCGATCCATTTGTCCCTGATTGATCTGGTGAGTGCCATGATACAATCCTGTCGTATCTCCGAGCCCGATCGTGTTGCTGGTAGCAAATAAGCGGAACGCCGGGTGAGGGCGAATGACCAGATTTTGGTCTAGAAGAGTCAGCTTTCCTTCGGATTCAAGAATGCGTTGGATGACAAACATAACATCTGGACGCCCGGCATCATATTCGTCAAAAACTAGAGCTACAGGGTTTTGGATAGACCAAGGGAGAAGCCCTTC
>JAGLKL010000331.1 GCA_023141075.1 Alphaproteobacteria bacterium | reverse complement strand
GCAACTCATAACTCCCATATCATTGAACAATTCGGACACCCCTGCCTGCGTCTCGCAGACGGCACAGTGCATCAGGACGACCCCGATATTTATGCAAGAAAAAGGATTCGCCATGTTTTCTAAGAAGTGTAGTCGCGGATTATATACAATTCTGTCTCATTTTATCTTAACCCGCACATTGCCCGGTAGACAAAATAACGACCTACCTCTTAATAAAGGTGATGATACAAACTTTCTTATTCTGCTTATCTCCCTGATGAGCTTCCTCGCCGTTTTATCTCTAAGCGGAACCATAGCCATAGACACCATGACCAATCGCTGGTCTTCAGGGCTGGAGAATAAAGTCACCATCGAAATAGCCGTCGAGACCAAAAAAGGACACATACTCTCACAAGAAACCATCGCACAAGAAACCCTTGCTCTTTATAAAATGCTTTCACAGCATCCGGACGTTAAATCCGCCAACGTGCTGAACCATGAGGATATTCAGGAGCTTCTCTCCCCTTGGCTTGGCGATGATATGAGCCTTAAAGACCTCCCTCTTCCCGGCCTTATAGCCGTTGAATTACGGAATATCGATGAAAAAGGTATGAAAGCCCTGACCGAAGAGATAGAAAAAATCTCCAATTACGCTCAGCTTGAAACCCACCGCGAATGGCTTTCCGACCTCATAAATTTTACCAACATCCTGCAAATGCTGGCACTCATTATCACATTAATTATCAGTGGAATCACAATCGTTGCGATTAGCTATGCCATACGCACACGTCTGATCCTTCATCGCAACGAAGTTATCCTTTTGCATCATATGGGCGCAAGCGACAACTACATCACCGAGCAATTCCGCAACCATGCCATTCTCCTGTCTTTTAAAGGTGGGCTGATTGGAACCGGTGTCGGACTACTCACAACCTTCATATTAACATTGCTCTCACGAAACTCGGGCACAGATTTGATCCCGGTCATAAACATCGGCGCATATGGAATCGTCATTTTATGCATAGTCCCTCTTCTCATATGCATAATTGCCGTCATAACTTCGCATCTAACAGTCTTGCGCAGCCTTGCCAAAATGCCGTAAAAAGAAAGAGTCATGATCATCGCGAAAACGATTAGGATAAAAGCTGTGAGTTTAGACCC
>JAGLKL010000330.1 GCA_023141075.1 Alphaproteobacteria bacterium | reverse complement strand
TTGGCATTTTGGATCGTGCGCTTGAGGCGTTCCCTGCCGCATTGGAGGCTTATCGGAAGGAAAAGAAATGAGTAAAGCTTTTCCCGATCTGACACAAAAAGATTTTTCCAAAGAAGATATCATCGCCATATTGGGAGCCACCTCTGACGATGAAATAGAAGCTGTGCGCGTGGCCGCTGAAAAGGTTTTACTGAAGAATTGCGGAAACAAAGTTTACTTCCGTGGTCTTGTCGAATTCTCAAATATCTGCCGCTGCGATTGTTATTACTGCGGCATTCGCAAATCCAACAGGAATGCAAAGCGCTATGAAGTAGATATCGAAGAAATCCTTGATGTAGCAATCCGGTGTGTTCATCAGGGATATGGCTCTATAATGATACAAGCCGGTGAAAGGCACAGCAAAGGCTTTATTGATCGTATAACCGAGGCTCTCAAGCGAATAAAACATGAAACCGCAAGCGAGAAACTACCGCAAGGGCTTGGCATAACTTTAGGAATCGGCGAGCAAACACCGGAAGTCTACCGACGTTTTTTCGAGGCCGGAGCGCATCGCTACCTCTTACGTATCGAAACAACAAACCCTGATCTTTTCGCAAAATTGCACCCGCCTGAACAAACACCGGAGACACGCATAGCCTGCCTACAGACATTACGCGAAATCGGTTATCAGGTCGGCACAGGCGTAATGATCGGACTTCCCGGGCAAACGCTGGAGGATCTTGCAAACGACATTCTCTTTTTTAAGCACAAAGATATCGACATGATAGGCATGGGCCCGTTCATTCCCAACGATGAAACGCCCCTTGGCCAAGAACCCTGCCCAAATGAAAACGAGCGCGTACGTCTTGCCCTCCTGATGATTGCCGCAACACGCCTTGTTCTAAGGGACGTCAATATCGCATCAACCACGGCCTTGCAGACTCTAGACCCGGCAGGCAGGGAAAAAGGCTTAAGCTTCGGCTCAAATGTTATGATGCCGCTTATGACCCCTCAAAGTGTCAGGGAAGACTACCTTCTTTATCCGGGAAAGCCCGGCCTGCAACAGGACTCGCTGGAACTACACGCCGATCTGGAAGCACGAATCAAAAGCATTGGCCGGGAAATAGACCGTGATAAATGGGGAGATTCCCCCCATTTTAA
>JAGLKL010000033.1 GCA_023141075.1 Alphaproteobacteria bacterium | reverse complement strand
AGAAAAAGTTGCGACTGACGTTATCCTCTTCTTTTTTACGTCTTTTTCCTGTTTTGTATAGTTTGTTTGTCGAGATACGGGGAATTTTTGCCTTATTGGCCAATTCTTTGGCCGTTTTGTATAGTTTGCTCCGGGAGATTTGCAGAATTTATTAGCATTTTTACTCTGTCTTTTTCCTGCGTCCTCCCAATTCATCTTCATTAAATGAATACGAATTGGTATTAGTTTATAAAAATTCACGCCCACCTGTGCGACGTTATGTTTTATTTCCAGATATAAGATATTATTCCTACATTGTCAAGGGTTTTATTCCCATAAGATCCTGCGCAATATCCCCGGCGTAATGACAGATAAAGGATTAACCGATATTTGCGGATCATCGGAAGAGCCTTTAATGCTGTAAGTCGCAGCAAACATGCCTCTGCCCTCGCCGCCTGTTAAAATACTGCCTATTAGAGGTATTGCATTTAAAATCTTATTGAGTGTATTCATCGGTGCAATCGTTCCAGACACATCTATCACACGTTTGTGATTATCAAACGTGCCTTCAAACAATATGCCCAGCGTATTCCCCGATGTGCGCCCTTTCTCAAGCTTCAACAAACTCCCTTGCTTGCGATACAACCAGCTAAAATCTACTTCCATTTTGTCAAAACGCAGCCCATCATTCGCCAAAACTTCTGCAATTCCACCCAAAGACAAAAGACTTAATAATTTTGCCAGAGCCGGAGCCTTCACGACCTTAAAATCGGAAATCTCCGCACGACCCCGGATATTACGATCATAAATCCCGCGTATCGGCTCGCCGTAAATAGCCATAGTTCCCCCGACAACGTTTTTATAAACTCCAAACGCCTTCAAAAACGCCCCCGCATCTTCTGTTTTCATGCGGAACGTTCGCTTGCCCTCTCTATTGCCTTCTTCATTAAAACGCACAAAAACATCCGACGCACCGATATGCCCGTCTATTTCTATTCTGTCGAACCGACCTTGTTCATCAATCATCAGGTAAGCCCGGACATTTTCAGCCAACTGCTTCGGAGCCGTGCGTACTTTGCCTGCCTTCACTGCAATACGCATAGCCGGTACATCATATTCTTCCTGCGTTTCTTCCGCGTCCATAAAGGGCTGCGCATCCAGAAATTCACCCTCCAGCGCAATATCCACAGTGCGATTTTTATCGTAAGCAAACTTTAGCGAAGACTTTGTTTCCCCCAGCGTAAATTGCGGTGTGCTTCCGCTAGCAAGTGCGATTTCCACTTCCTCGCCCTCTTTTGCTGCAGGTAACGTAGTGAAAAGCACCTCTCCCTTTCGCAGCATAAAACCCGGCGCTTGCACACTTAAATTCGTAATTTTTTGCAACACACCGTCTTCAAAATAAGCATCAAGACTAACCTTTCCGTCCTGCCCTTGCGGCTTCTCATAATCAAATGGATCAATAAATAACAAAGCCGGTGTGATATCGGCGCTCACTTGCGCATCTGCCGTGCCGTCCCTGTAAGATGTATAGGTCAGTTCCGTACCCAATGATCCGCTCAAAAACTCGGTCAGATCAATGCCCAGTTTTTCGCGCAACTCTTCACCAACTAGTAACCGCGCTTCAACCTTTTCCTTATAAGCCTGCCCCTTGCTTTTTAAGAAAGTCTCCCAGACAAGCCCCATCTCATGCCCGTCGAGCAATGCAGAACCTTTCATCTTCACATGATTATCCTTCACAGCAATCTGCAAAGGCCCGCCTTTTATATCGAGATCCCTGACAACACCCGGGAACACAACGTCATTAAGAGACCCACTGATATCAATCTTAAACTCACTCATCAGCACGCTTTTACGCGCTGGAAAATGCAACCAGACCTTAAGCGCTGCATCACCTTTGACATGATCGATATCCATGCCGGTCTCGCCAAGATTAATCGGATCATTGGAAATATAGCGCAGAACATTAGCAACGCTGCTCTTAACTTCAAAACGCATATCTGCATCACCAACCCCCTCGGCGATCAGCTCATCAAAATAAATCTTAGAAACCCCAACATCCATCCCGCCAATCTGCGCCTTTTCGATATCGACGCTCAAAGAATCATTATCAACATCAAGCTGCCCCGAACCATAGATATGATAAGCTTTGGGCAAAGGCGCATGATAATCCAGAGTCATATCCCGCGCCTTAAAATCAACCAAAACATTTTTTACATCTGCGTACCAATTCTCCTCCGGCTCCAACTCTGGCTCTGGCTCTGGCTCGATCTTGAACGCAGCTCCTTCTCTGTGCTCATCTTCAATATTAGGCACAAATTCAAAATCAAAATCAATATCTCCAGCCTCAGGCTCTATCTGCGAAACGGGTAATTGATCTATTTGCTTCTCAACAACCAAATCAAACGCCACAGAAACTTGCTCAAAAACTCCATCTGCCATGCGCTGAACAACCCATTTCTCGGCATCATCTCCCTTCAGGAATTTTGGCCAGATTTCCCCAATGCTTCCATGTTCAACGTCCTTTGTCCATATTCGCACCGGCCCGGAGATTTTTTCCTCTTCACGCGTCAGATCACCGCTAAATTCAAATTGTATACCGCCAAGAGATACTCGGGTATTACGCAGTTGCATCACTTTGCCCCCATAATCATACAATAGACTCAAAGCCAAATCTTTGTAAGGAATCGGATCATCAGACAACATGGAATGAGAAATTTCTCCCCCTTCGGAATAGGCATCAATACGCACCTCGGAAGGCATAAAGTTAAGATCGTCCAATATCACCTCAATATGCGCGCTAATGACAGCATCTTGCGTTGCCGGCATATCCAGAGCAGGAATCTTGCTGATAATATCATTCACATTCAGCGCAATTACATCGGTTGATAATTCAATGTCCCCGTGCCACCAATCATACTCTATCGAAATATCCAACACCGGCCCTTCTGTCTCCGAGCCCGGCAATGTCATATGAGCAAACCCGCCTGCCCCTTCACCAGTGTTCATAAACGCCAGATCAAAATCAGGCAATGACCAAGTCTGCTGTAAAACCTTATCATCGACAAAAAGCCGTGCATTCTCGATGGAAAAACCGCGCAATCGGGATAGCAACGAGCCAGACATTATGCCGCCCTCGCGCACCGGGCCGGCAATATGAGAAAGCATCTCACGAATAACAGCTTTCGCGTTCCCTCCATCCGCTATTTCTTTGGTAGACGCTTGCTCTTCCTCCGAACCAATATCAAAAGATAAGCTTCCGTCCTCCTTGCGCTCTAAACGCACACTCGGTTCCTTGATAATAATGGCTTTGGGCAAAATGCGCCCCATCAACAAACCAATACCGAAAAAACTGACATCAATCTGCCCGGTCGAGCCGATCAGCACTCCGTCTTTATTAAAGAACTGCCCGTTATGAATTTGTAAATATAGCGGCCCGTCCAGATCCGGCCAGAACAGAACGGTCTTTCCCATACGAGCGTAACTACCGGTAGTCTTGTCATATATAGCCGCCTCAATCGTGTTCTTGGCAAAACTGATATCCAGCGGCCTAGATGAAACACGCCAGACAAACAAACCGGCCAGTATTACACTAAGCACACCAAAAGCGCCCAGAATCATTAAGCTAAGCTTACCGGTTCGCCAAACAACTCGTTTTACTTTCTCGACCACAGCCTTTTCCAGTATTGAGTTTTAATTATTCATTATTGCAAATATAATATGTTTTCCATTTGTACCGCGCAGCAAAAAAGATGGCCAGAGCCGGCTTGGCAAAATCAAAGATAATCAAGAAGTTTTATACATCAGTGAAAATCCATACATATGGTTCTGACATGCCGCTGAGCAATATCCGCTTGTTCTTTCAAGATTAGAAAAGCAAAATGATTATATAACCCTAATCTGATTTTTTATGCAGCCATCCTGAGCTTAACAGGTACTTGTAGGCCACCACTTTCTGCATGATTCATATGATCATGAACATGATTGATCATCTCATCGATATGATTGTGAAAGAAATGATTTGCCCCGGGCAATAAACGGAAATCAATATCGATTCCTTTTTGCATGTGCAAGCGCTCAACAAGCTCTCTCACACATTCATGAGGAATGATATCATCGCGCTCCCCATGAAGCATAAGCCCCGATGTCGGACACGGCGCAAGGAATGAAAAATCATCCATATGGGCAGGCGGAGCAATTGAAATAAATCCATGGATTTCCGGACGACGCATCAAAAGCTGCATCCCGATCCACGCACCAAAAGAAAACCCTGCGACCCATACATAAGGGGCATTAGGATTAATATCTTGCATCCAGTCAAGCGCTGAAGCTGCATCGCTAAGCTCGCCTTCTCCTTCATCATAAGTCCCCTGCGAGCGACCCACACCACGAAAATTAAAACGCAAGACGGAAAAACCACGAGCCACAAAAGCCTGATACAATGCATAAGTAATCTTGTTATTCATCGTACCGCCATGCTGCGGATTCGGATGAAGAACCACAGCCAGCGGTGCATCCTTAATTTTTGAATGATAATAGCGCCCTTCCAGGCGACCCGCCGGGCCGTTCAGAATAACTTCAGGCATAAATAAACCTCTTATTAATTATTGTTAGCTAGTTTTTACACTCGTTATTTATATATGCTTAAGGCGTAATTTTTTTGAAAACTTGTCCTCGCAACACAGCAAATGTTATATGGGACAAAAGCAAATAAGTCCACAAAATTCTTATAACCCATTGAAATTATTGTGGATAACACAAAGCACGTGTATAAAGTATGCACAAAAACACACAGATTATGACGCACATGCAACAAAGCATAGCGCACAAATCCACTTCTATACTGCATCACAATACTAACGTATGGTTTACATAAGAAATCTCTTGTAAGCTCATGAAAAATATCGGAATTCATAAAAGAAACTCTTGATCTTCACCATAATAATAGAGATACTGAGTGTCACTTTTATGTATAAAAGATTATAGAAATTATGTCTTAGGAATATAGTATGGTTCGTCATATTGTCATGTTTAACGCGAAAAAGCAGGGAGATCGCGAGAATATCCAAGCTCTTTACGACGGACTAAAGATGCTGGAGACTATCAAAGGCGACTGGACACTGACGGTAACTCAAAACATAAAAGTTGATCGCCTCGCCAATGATATAGATGTCGTGGTCTATGGTGAATTTCCCGATGAACAAACGCTGGCTTATTATAAAACCCACCCCATCTATCAGAAATGCCTAACCACTGTTCGCCCTATTCGCAACCTGCGAATTGCTGTTGACGTTCCATTTGAAGATTAGGGTCTAAACCCACAGCTTTTATACAGCGCTCTATAAATAAACACATAAAATTTAACTGGTGCAGAATTGTACATAACACGTGACTACACTACCTAAGTGACTTGACCCATCCCCCAATCACATTATAGTAGTTTCACTTAAGAATGGTACAGAATTGTGCCAATGAATTTTTCTTGAGAATCAAGTATAATTTTTGAAGCATAGCCGTAGCTACGGTGATGAAATTATACGCAGATAATCAATAAAATTCATCAAGCAAAATGTATTATTCTTAAGTGAAACTACTATAACATGATCCTCGAAAGTTTCACCTGCATTAGGACAAAAATATTGGCTGCACTTTTTCAAAGCAATCCCGAACCCTACGACTTAAACAACTTCACAATCCTTCTAGTCGAAGATTCTTCATATATGCAAAACCTGACCTCGGAAATGCTGAAACTCTTCGGTGTCGGCGATATTCTTAGGTGCGACAACGCAAAAGAAGCCATTGATCTTCTCACCATTACACACGCTCGTAAATCATCGCGTCACATCGATAAAATCGATATCGTGCTCACCGACTGGCTTATGCCAAATGGCTCCGGTGAGTATCTTGTTAAATGGATACGGGGACACGAATCCGATGTTGTACGATTCATGCCTATCATTGTCATTAGCGGCTATACGACAGAAAAGCTCACATTCAAAACCCGCAGTCTGGGCGTAAACGAAATCCTTGTAAAGCCCGTATCGGGTAAGCTTATTGCCTCGCGTATTTGTTCAATCATTGACGCTCCAAGGCCTTTTGTCCAGACAAAAACCTTTTTTGGCCCTGATCGCAGGCGCAGAGATTTACCCTATAGTGGCGAAAACAGACGATCCCAAAAGCAGCAGATAGTGAGACTCGAAATATGACAAGTAAAGATAGAAAACCGGGAAACACGGTAGAAATATTCGTACAAAAATACAACTTGCTTAAAAACAAGGCCGGTGTCCGCACTAACATAAAAGATCCCGGCTTTATCGAGGATAAAAAGATAGAAGCCGCCGACGAACTCATCACCCAATTATGCGAAAAATCAAAAGAAAAACTCGAGGAACAAATTGGCATGCTGGTAGTGCTGTGGAAAGATATACAGGAAATGCCGGATAATGCCGCACGCAAAGAAAAAACTCAGAAAATATTCACCATTGCCCACGAAATAAAAGATATTAGTGCTTTGTGCAACTATAATCTCATCGCGCATTTTGCTGAATCTTTGCGCGATTACATCGACGAAACCACAATAAACCTTAAAAACCAGCGCATTATCATTCAAGCTCATATCGATGCCTTGAACACCACCTTCAAAACAGGTGTTTCCGATGAAAACGACCCCGTCGCCGAAGAACTCAAAAGCAAGGTCAAAATCGCAATTCAGAAATATCACTAGGGTCAGGGTCTATTAATTATATCCATTATGACAACACCCTTCAAGACGACACAAAACTTGTATTTGCGGCGCTGAGTGCATATATAGTAGTTTCACTTAAGAATAGTACAGAATAATGAAACTACTATAGTCCGGCAAATGAGCAATACAAAATTAAACAGCCTAGGATTCCCCAAAGCCCCGCAGGATACCCGTGTTGTCGTAGCCATGTCCGGTGGGTTAGACAGCTCTGTATGTGCAGCATTGCTGCATAAAGAAGGCTACGAGGTTATTGGCGTAACCATACAACTCCACAACATCACCACGTCAGAAAAACTAAGCTGCGCAGGACAAGATTTGCACGACGCACGACGCATAGCGGAAAAACTCGGTTTTACCCACCATGTCCTGAATTACGAAAGCCTTTTCCGCACCCAAGTCATCGAGGAATTCGCCAATAGTTACCTGCGCGGAGAAACACCCATACCTTGCATACGTTGTAATCAGGCCATCAAGTTCGGCGCTCTCCTGAACTATGCCCGTGAACTTGATGCAGATTGCATGGCCACCGGCCATTACATCCGACGCAAAATCGATGAAAAAGGACATGCCTGTCTTATACGCGCACAAGATACCGTAAAAGATCAGAGTTATTTTCTCTTTGCAACTTCGCAGGAGCAACTGGACTACTTGCGCTTTCCTTTGGGCAACTGGAGCAAAGACAAAACCCGTGCCTATGCACAAGAGCTTGGCCTGCTAATTGCTGATAAACCGGAATCTCAGGATATCTGCTTTGTCCCCGATGGCGATTACGCAAGCCTTGTTAAATCCATGCATCCCGAGGCTGAAAAACCCGGCACTATCTTGCATATTGATGGCCGCATTGTCGGCGAACACAAAGGCATCATTCACTATACAATCGGCCAGCGCAAAGGCTTGGGCATTGGCGGCGGCGTATCAGAGAACAATTCCCCCCTATACGTCATCGCCCTCAAGCCCGAAACGGATGAAATCATCGTCGGCCCCAAAGAAGCCCTTGCCCGCGATGTTCTTTATATAAACGAATGCAACTGGCTCTATGAGACAAGCGCAAAAGAAACAGAGGTGATGGTTAAACTCCGTTCAGTCATGAAGCCGGTTCCCGCCGGCTTGTTGCTTTCGGATGAAAACAGCGATACTGCCGAGATACACTTGCAAACCCCGCAATACGGAATTGCCGCCGGACAAGCCGCAGTGTGCTATATTAATGATCGCATGATAGGTGGGGGCTGGATTATAGGGACATCACATCACCGCCATCATAATGACTCTATCTAAAAAATAAGTTAAGTTAAACTACTATAACTTGACAAATGCAGGTAAAAAAGGCCATATACGGCTTCTATCTTACGCTTGGAACAAACAGTGTTTTTGTCTGACTAAGCACTTGTGCCCTTGGATAGGAAGTAAAGTAAAGCAAAATGAACTTCATTCTTAGGGTAACATATCGGTCTTTAAAGACCATCTATAATGTGGCGGTGTAGCTCAGGGGTTAGAGCAGTGGAATCATAATCCATTTGTCGGGTGTTCAAATCACCCCACCGCTACCAATTTTCTCTTACACATCAAACGGTTATAATTTTCTGATTCCTAGGAAAGTCACCATTATTTTGCGCCGGACTATAGGAACCAAATATTTCTAACCCAGCGAACGCACCCTCTTTTAAACCAAAAATGAGAACAACACCCTACTTTGCGCCAAACAGAGGAATGCAAAGAAATCGTCCCGTCTTCATGTTCCGTTACTCTCCAACATGGCCGTTCGTCGGAAAGTAAATTCATGTGCAATATGCTTTTAGCTCTGATAACGTCTTTTCGCCTCTCAGAGCTTCCAACGCAACCTTCGCTTTGAATGCAGGAGTTAAAGGGGCTATTTTTCGAGGGATTTTCTGTATAGGCTTCTGTTGGACAGGTTTGGGGGTGTTTTGGGCAAGCTTATACATCTTCGCCCAAGAGCCAGAGCTTTTGAGCGGACGTTCCTCCGCCTCAACTTTTGAGATTTTTGCACCATCATCATTTTGCTGCGTCAGGTTTTAACGCGCTTTTTTTCTGACGGTGCTTTAAATATAGAAAAATAATCCAGACTGGTGTTTGAACAGGAATAAGGAATACGATTGTAAAAAGCAAAAACTCAAACAATATGTACCATTGCAACAAGCAGGGTTCGTCATTGAAAATAATATGATAGTTATTCAAATCTTGCGTATAGATGCAATATTCACCATCTTTTCCATCACCCATAAATACGTAAACCGCAAGAGCAGACCAGAGCATCACAGAAAAGGCTGAAAACCAAAGATAGATTTTGCAATAAAGCTGCATTCTTTTATTGGGAGGAGCTAGGTATTTTTTTATTTTTTTCGTGTCCATGGTTTTTGATTATAGATAATATCAACGTCATTGCCAAACTCGTTTGTGTTTTCACGCCCGACAGCATTCCATATCGAGGCAACTTCTCCCGGTGTTGGTTTTTCAACGCGATCGCTTATTCTCTTTATCAGAATAACACTCGCTTCGATATTCTCTTCAGAGTTATGAAGCCGACCTGACTCTTTCCCTATTAGTCCAGACCACATACTGCCTTTGATATTCATAGGTCTCTGACTACTACTAACAGGATCCAAGAGCCGATTAAAGCCCCACTTATCCCCCCTTGCGTTTTCGTCCCACATTATGGCTTTCACAAGATCGGGATCAGCGCCATGCTTTTTCGAAAATTTCTCGACAGTTTCAGAATGTTGATCCACAGTTTTACGTGCAATATCATTATTGCGGACAGCCGTGTCAATCCAAGCTTCCTTAAGAATTTTGTCAGTTTTTTTAAATTTAATATTAAACTTTGCAGGCGTATTGTTCAGTAAAGAATCAACACGATCATTTGCAAGATTAACAACAGGTGCCTTTTTTAAATCAAACTTGGGATGTATTCTTTCCGGTGTCACAGGCTTCCTCCCCGGCACGGGGACAGTTTCCTTTACCTCCGACCTGATCATCCGCCCTGTTGCGTCGTATTGGGTCGGAATGGATTTCTGCTGATTTTGTGCGAGTTTATTCCATATCGAATGACCTTTATCCGTGCTTTGAGACGATACATCCTGTCCATATTTGATGGTTACTTTTTCATCAGGGTTTTGCTCTACAAAACTATGGCCAAAGCGGGAAAACGATGAGCTTTCTTTTTCTTGAGATTTTTCAACTTTACTCATCTGGCGCCTTATTGTCCCCAGAACATCGCCGCCAAAACCAATGCTCACATCTTCACTGTCGTTATCATCACCACCAAATATCTCTAAGAGATCACGCTTTTCCAAAGTCTTAAAGATGGTACGCTCTGTTTCTCCGCCGGGAAAAAGGACACCGTCTTCCTTCAGTTTGTTATCCCTCTGGAATCTACTAATAGAGCTATCGAGCTTGCGCGTAATAAACCCGTTATCCCGATTATCATTGTCGTCTTCGTCAAAATATCCGGCGCGGCTTAGATTGTATTTGGTGGTCTTTACATCATCCGGGTCGTTTTCAAGATTATTGCCTACGGCACCTTTCAAAAAATCGCCGAAGTCTCTGAAGCTGAAAAGGCTCATTGGTCTTTTCCTTTCTGCAAATATGGATATGAAAACACCCGCGAGAATGCAGGCGTGAATTCAGATATAATAATGGTGTTTA
>JAGLKL010000329.1 GCA_023141075.1 Alphaproteobacteria bacterium | reverse complement strand
TTCTGTGGAAGGTCTTGTGGATGAATCTGTGGATATCTCCAGACGTAAAGCTAAGGAAAAAGGGGTCACGGATAAGCTGGCTGCACGGGTTATTTTGCAGAGTGCCTTAGACTATATGCAACAAAGTAGCTAGCCTTTCAATTTTTTATTTGCTTATTTTTTGTGGCCGTAGCGCATCAGGGAATTGCCGTTTTGCTTCATCCAGCGTTTGCCGTTTTCGTAGTCAAAAGACAGTTCTTTACAGAGTTTCCAAAATTTGCGGCTATGGTTCATGTGGATGAGATGTGCAACTTCGTGGGCGACGACGTAGTCAATAGAATTGTAGGGGGCAAACATCAAACGCCAAGAAAAGGACATGTTTCCATCTTGCGAACAGCTTCCCCAACGGCTTTTGGTGTCCCTGATTTTTACTGATTTGATTTCTTTGCCAATCATATCTGCTTTTTCTGAGGCAATATCGGACAATCCGGCTCTGGCGATTTTCTTCAGATGTGTTGTTATGCGACTTGAGGGGTCTTCCTGATAAGTCTTTATTTTTAACACGTCGTCATATTGTTTGAGTGTTGTGCGTTTAAGCGCGGAATCTGTGGTGATGTCCAGACGTACCTGATCGCCAAAAACCGGGAGGATAGTACCGTGAGTATAGGAAATAGTATCCGGCAGTTTCTCTAAGGTTTTGTGAACCCAGTTTTCGTGTTGTCTGGCAAAGTTATAAGCAGTTTTGAGCGGCATGTGTTCGGGCACAACCAGATTAATTATGCGCTCAACAGGATCTAGCCGTAACGCAACGCGGCGAGCCTTTTTACTCCGTTTAACTTGAACAATATCTTCAATCATTTTAGTAGCATAGCAAAGTATATGCCCTATTACTTGCGTTTTTTGTTCGGGGTGGTTTTGGTTTTTGCCTTGGTCTTCGATTTTGCTTTTGCTTTTGAAGCAGGTTTGGTTTTCTCTTTTTTCTTCTTTTTGGTGAAGCTGACTTCTATGACATTGGCTCTTGGATCAGGTTTATCTACTTTTTTTAACGGTTCAAGCAAAGGAAGATGGACTTTGACTTTAGGTTTGCGACCCTTGTTTATGCGCGGTTTTTTCTTCTTTTTAGAAGGGGAAGTCGCTTTAGCTTTCTTTTGTTTTTTAGACGCTG
>JAGLKL010000328.1 GCA_023141075.1 Alphaproteobacteria bacterium | reverse complement strand
GTCAGGCACACGGCACATCTGAAGCTGCGATTGAAAAGGCCGAGAAGATCGGCTTCGATACGGGTTATAAGGCGACGCATCCTTTGCTGGGGCGCGAGGTTCCAGTTTATATCGCGAACTTTATTCTTATGGATTATGGAACAGGCGCAGTTTTTGGCGTTCCTGCGCACGACCAGCGTGATATGGATTTCGCTATGAAGTATAATTTGCCGATTTTACCGGTGGTTATTCCGGAAGATGCCCCTGATTTTTCTTGTGAGAAAGAGGCCTATATGGGCGATGGTATGCTGGCGAATTCAGAATTTATTGATGGTATGGACGTGGAAAGCGCTAAGGCCGAGGTTATTAAACGCTGTGAGGCGGGTGATACAGGTTTTGGAACCGTGCAGTATCGTTTGCGCGACTGGGGCATAAGCCGCCAGCGTTATTGGGGTTGCCCGATTCCAGTGATTTATTGTGAGGATTGCGGTGTTGTCCCTGTACCGGAGGATCAGCTTCCTGTGAAACTGCCGGAAGATGTAAGCTTTGATAAGCCGGGTAATCCGCTGGAACATCATCCGAGCTGGAAGAACTGCTCTTGCCCGAAATGCGGGAAGGATGCCCAGCGTGAAACCGATACATTTGATACGTTCTTTGAGAGTAGTTGGTATCAGTTCCGTTATTGTGATGCAAAGAATCCATCTCTTCCGGTGGATAAAGACAAGGCAAGTTACTGGATTAAATCGACATCAGATCAGAACTATGACGGCGTGGATCAGTATATTGGTGGGGTAGAACACGCGGTGCTTCACTTATTGTATGCACGCTTTTTTACCAAGATTATGCGCGATTGCGGTTTTATTGACGGGACGGATGAACCGTTTAACGGTCTGTTCACGCAAGGAATGGTCACGCATGAGACTTATCAGGACTCTGAAGGGAACTGGGTTTTTCCAACCGATGCACAAAAAAATGACAAGGGCGAATGTGTGCATAGTGAAACAGGGGAACCTGTGACAGTTGGATCAATTATAAAGATGTCCAAATCCAAGAAAAATGTGATTGATCCTGAGGAAATTCTGGATACTTACGGTGCGGATGCGGCGCGTTTGTTCATTTTGTCTGACTCTCCACCGGAGCGCGACCTTGAATGGACGGAAAGCGGGA
>JAGLKL010000327.1 GCA_023141075.1 Alphaproteobacteria bacterium | reverse complement strand
CCATGCGTGCAACATTTTCCTCAAGTTTCTTTAGACGTTTGGTGGAACGATCAATGGATGTTACTTGTGCCCCCAAAGCGGAGAGTTGTATAGTTTTTCCACCGGGCGCGGCACACATATCTACGACGTGAGCGCCTGAAATATCCCCAAAAAGCTGTGCGGGAATGGCGGCTGCAGCATCCTGAATCCACCATTTTCCTTCATCAAATCCCTGAAGTTCGCGTATATTACCTCCGGCTAGACGTCGCAAAGTGCCCGTAGAAAGCTCAGTAGCCTGTAAAGCGCTGCTCCAGTAAGCGCGTTCATCCTTGTTTTTTACTGTGATGTCTAAAGGCGCTTCTTTCATGTTAGCCTCGGCAATGCGGGCAGCCGTACGCAGACCGTAATCCTCTATCCATAATTTAAGCAGCCATTCCGGTGTATTAAGGCGCGGCGCGTCCTGCCGCGACAAGCGCTCTGAGCCTTCGCGAATAAGCCTGCGTAGCAATGCATTTACAAAGCCTGTTTGTCTGACCATGTTCTTTTCTTCTGTCAGGCGCACACAGGTATCAACGCTGGCATGATCGGGCACGTTCATAAAAAAGATCTGGGTAATGCCAAGGCGCAGTATGTTGCGCACTATGTCAGTTTTAAGCGCATCGGGACGTTCCTGTGCAAAAGCGATTAAATCATCAATCTGACCCAAACGGCGAAGTGTTGTTGTGACCAGCATGCGCGTAAAGGCGCGATCGCGCAGTCCCAAAGCGGCAAAATCTGTGTTTGAGTCGAGTGCGATATTTAGAGCTGTTTTACGGCGCAAGATGGCCCCAAGCAAATTGAGTGCGCAGCGGCGTGTGGCCAGTTTATCGCCGGTAACGTTGATATCTTTTGTATCGTTGTTTTCTTCTTCTGAATTCATTTGATTGCTGCGTTTGTTTCGTTTTACACTATGGGGTATGAGCGATCAGATTCCAAGCAATAACAGATCAGGCGCGGATTCTGAAGGAAAAAATGCTGGTAAAGATGATGAGAAAGAAAAAGAAATAGGCGGATTTGAAAATCGGGTCGAGCTGACGCGTTATGGAGATTGGGACGCAAATGGTCGTTACTCGGATTTTTAAAGATGAAAAGAGTTAAAGAAATGAATCTTCGAATTGTATTAAGTTG
>JAGLKL010000326.1 GCA_023141075.1 Alphaproteobacteria bacterium | reverse complement strand
TTCACTTCAGGACTATCCAACGCCTCATCTAGCTTTTCATTGTACTGCTGACGAATATGGCCGAAGCTAAACTCATCAGGCTGCTGACCATTTTCAGCACCAGCCCCGACTAAAATCGAATATAGCCCTATCAACTGTTCTTCGGTTATCTGATTTACCGATTGTCCCACTTTATCACCGCTATTTTACGGGTTTAACCCGTTATATTTATTTTTCATATAAAACCAATTCATTTTACAACATTCTTACAAAAAATTACAAATATTTTCTTATAGTAGTTTCACTTAAGAATGCTACACCGCTGTAGAAACCTCCCTCACCGTAGAACGTTTAATATTCATCATCATCAACACTGGAGACGCCACAAAAATAGAGGAATAAGTCCCGATCATAACCCCGAATATTAGAGCATAAACAAAACCGCGGATCACCTCCCCGCCGAAAATATAAAGTGCTACCAACGCCAGCAACGTCGTCAATGATGTAATCAAAGTCCGCGACAAAGTCCTGTTAATCGACATATTAAAAACGTCCTGCAAAGACTTCTTCTTATATTTGCGCAAATCTTCACGGATACGATCAAACACCACCACCGTATCGTTAATCGAATACCCGGCAATCATCAAAATCGCCGCTACTGTGGAAAGATTGAACTCCATCTGCACCATAGCAAACAGCCCCATAGTCGCCAGCGCATCATGCGCCAAAGCAATAATTGCAGCCACGCCGAACTGCCATTCAAAGCGAAACCAGATATACGTCATAATACCAAGCAGGGAAAACAAAACCGCGTACAAGCCTTTAAGTTTCAGCTCACTTCCTACTTGCGGGCCAACAAATTCGATGCGGCGATAATCCACCGGCCCATCTTTAAAAATCTCATTGATCTTGTCTTGCAACATAACAATCACAAAACCGTTATAGTCTTTAAGTTCCTCAGAAGGAGGAATCCATCCTTCCGGCGCAATTTGCTCCGGCAACCGGATCAATAAATCATCAGCCTCACCGAATTCCTGAATAGAAACCGAACCAAAATCCAGTTCATTAAGCACTGTGCGCATATTCTCCAGATCAGGCGTTACAGGGGTACGGATCTCAATAACCATCCCGCCGGTAAAATCAACACCCATATTCAGACCCTTTTGCACCAGCA
>JAGLKL010000325.1 GCA_023141075.1 Alphaproteobacteria bacterium | reverse complement strand
CTTTCTGGATAACACTGCGCTCTAGAATGCTCGTGTTTGGTGCCATAGACATGACCTTTTCATGGAAAAGCAAAAACGCTTTCCGCTCCCCAGTTTAGCAGATTTTTACGAAAAAAATGTCATTAGTCTCTTTTTTACTCACAGAATTCTGTACTATTCTTAAGTGAAACTACTATAATGAAATATGTGGCGGGAAGAGAGAATTTGCTGCGCTTTTTAGTAGTGATTGCCAGAGTATAAGACATAAGTCTGTGTGGTTAAGAATCCCGAAATGCACAAAAGGGATTGAGAAATGCACAAAAAAGCGTTATACTCTCTTGCATTAGCGTAGAAAATATGTGGAGGAAGCCATGATAGGTGCTTATGCGCTCGGGGTTAAAGGTATTATGTTTATGCCTGATAAAGGCGATGAAACTTTGCCGATATTAGCCATTCGGCGCTCGAACGACAACGAAGCGCAAGCAGAGCAACAACAGTAGTTTGCAGATATTATCGTGACTGAATATAGCCGCGTCGCTTGGATGTGTGCGGCTTTTTTGTGTGCATATCAATTCAATAGACAAATAATAACTATTATTGTATAATTATTATCGGGTTTATGAAAGGATTGATGATGTCAGATAACTTAAAAAACAGTAGCTTCGCCCTTGGCGGCCATGACAGAGAATTTATATCCAGCATGGTTAATAATGGCCGATTTGGAAATAAAACGGAAGTCGTGCGTGCTGGATTAAGGCTTTTGCAGGACTATGAAAACAATCAAAAAATGCAACGGTTGAGAGTTGAAATTGCTGCGGGTGATGCAGATATTGCCGCCGGCCTTGTTACAGAATACAAAACACCGGATGATTTATTGGCGGATGTCTTAAGCGAAGGAGCTTAAAATCAAAAAATTTCGCCTCATTTTAACAGATACGGCAAAAGCTGATTTGAAAAATATCCATGACTATATTCATGACGATAACCCAAAAGCTGCGAAAGAATTTGTAAAAGATCTGACAGAAAAACTGTTTTCACTGGCGGAAAACGGAAATACCGGACATGCGCGTGATTGGGTGAGTGGTGGTTTGCGCGGCTTTCCCTATCGCGAACGCTGTTTCTATTTTCGAATTGTCGAGGATCAAATGATTGTTGTGCGTATTTTACATGGTGCGCAGGA
>JAGLKL010000324.1 GCA_023141075.1 Alphaproteobacteria bacterium | reverse complement strand
GCGGCAATCTATTGCTACCTCTGGATTGCTTCGTCGCTAACGCTTCTCGCAATGACGAAAATTATGATCAGTTTATATAAGACAGGCTATACTCACTTGTTCGGCGGGGTTATGCGTGCTAATGAATGGTGTTCAGATAAATATCAAAATATTGAGGGAAAATGAGCGCGTTTAAAAGCAAAATATATAGTGTGGCTTTGATTTTGGCGGTATCTACAGGTGTCTTGACCGGATGTAATGGAATTAAGACAGAAGCCAAATATCCATCCGGTCTGGATCGTAATATGACCGGAAATAATATTTACGGCAAAAAAGAAAGTGTCATTGGTGAGGGTGGTTTTCTTGGAAAGCGCAAGAAAAGTGATGGTGAAAGTGCGATTGGTGTGAATAGCTTCCTGTGGCGAGCGACGCTTGATACGGTGTCATTTATGCCGCTGGCTAGTGCTGATCCCTTTGGCGGGGTTATTTTGACAGATTGGTATACTGATCCGCAAAAGCCGAATGAACGCGTGAAGATTAATGCTTTTATAATGGGACGTGAGCTTAAAGCCAATGGAATACGTGTACGCACATTCCGTCAGGTCAGAAAAGGCGGTGAATGGCGGGATGCTAATGTATCTGAGGATACTTCTTCTAAGCTGGAAGATGCGATTTTGATTCGTGCGCGTGAGTTGCGTATTGCTAATTTGGCAGACGAGCGATAAATCAGGCAAGTTATCAAATAAGCGGGTTTTAAGAAAACTAATGGCAGAACGATACAATATCAGGGAAACCGAAGATAAGTGGCACAGAAAATGGGATGATGCCGGGATCTTTGAGGTTACCGAAGATAAGAGCAAACCCAAATATTATGTGCTTGAGATGT
The DNA here is from genome assembly GCA_023141075.1 of Alphaproteobacteria bacterium. Classification (GTDB taxonomy): domain Bacteria; phylum Pseudomonadota; class Alphaproteobacteria; order Micavibrionales; family Micavibrionaceae; genus UBA1672. Next base: position 298 of record JAGLKL010000324.1, on the reverse strand, counting down.
TCCCTTACCCATCGGGTCGCATTCATGTGGGACATGTGCGTAATTATACACTGGGCGATGTTGTGGCGCGTTACAAAAGCGCTAAAGGTTTCAATGTTTTGCACCCGATGGGGTGGGACGCGTTCGGCCTACCCGCCGAGCAGCACGCGGTGAAGACCGGTGAACATCCCCGTGTGTCGACCGCGGCCAACGTGACCTACTACAAGCAGCAGCTGCAGTCGCTGGGTCTGTCCTACGACTGGGACCGGGAAATCGACACGACCGACCCGCGCTACATGCGCTGGACCCAGTGGATCTT
>JAGLKL010000323.1 GCA_023141075.1 Alphaproteobacteria bacterium | reverse complement strand
CGCATCAGAAAATAAAAGAAATTATGAAGTCACACTATAATGATTAATGAAAGTTACTATTATGCCGATCCCGGGAGGAAAGACCGATGATGCAGTCCATGTTTAGAGAACATGACCTCAGCATTTCCCAGAAACTGGCCAAAATGAACTGGTGGCTGGTCTTCCTTATCTTCTGTCTAGCCGGCATCGGAACGGCATCCCTTTACTCAGCAGCCGGAGGAAGTTTTGATCCCTGGGCCTCACGCCAGCTTATGCGTTTTGGCGTCGGTGTTGTCGGTATGCTTATCATTACGCTTATTGACATACGCTGGTGGTATCGTCTGGCATGGCCGATATATTTTATCGGCATCATATTATTGATTTTTGTCGAGGTAAAAGGGCATGTCGGAATGGGTGCACAGCGCTGGATTGACCTTGGTTTTATGACCTTGCAGCCTTCCGAGTTGGTGAAAATAACCGTTATTATGGCTTTGGCACGCTATTTCCACGGATCCAGCCCCGAGCAGGTCAGACGTATTTCTTTTCTTATCATCCCGGCTTTAGTCATAGCTGTGCCTGTAGGCTTGGTGCTGCTTCAACCGGATTTGGGAACCTCATTGATGATCGTGATGGCCGGGGCAGGTATGGTCTTTATAGCCGGGGCGCCGCTACGTTTGTTTGTCGGATCCGGCATTCTTGCCGCGATTAGCATTCCCATCGGCTGGCAGTTTTTACATGAGTACCAAAAACAGCGGGTTATTTCCTTTATTAATCCTGAATCCGACCCTTTAGGGGCGGGGTATCACATCATTCAGTCCAAAATCGCGATTGGTTCAGGAGGGATAGAAGGTAAAGGCTTTATGCAAGGCACGCAAAGTCACTTGAACTTCCTGCCGGAAAAACAGACCGACTTCATTTTTACGCTATGGGTGGAGGAGTTTGGATTATTTGGAGGATTGTTTCTTCTCTCCCTGATCCTACTTATTTTCATTGCAGGATTCGCAATTTCTTACCGTTGCCGCCACACATTCGGGCGATACCTCGCTTTGGGCATGAGCCTGAATTTCTCGCTCTATGTTTTTATCAATATTGCCATGGTGATGGGACTAATTCCTGTGGTAGGAGCGCCATTGCCGCTAGTATCCTATGGGGGAACTTCAATGCTCGCCGCACTTATTGGCTTTGG
>JAGLKL010000322.1 GCA_023141075.1 Alphaproteobacteria bacterium | reverse complement strand
GGTTAATAACCCAAGACACAAACCCACCCGGCGCCAGAAGCAACAAGACCTAACAACTTCTAACGCTACGCAAAGCACCTTAGGCCAAATCATAATCCATTTGTCGGGTGTTCAAATCACCCCACCGCTACCATTTATAGCAGTTTCACTTAAGAATAATACATTTTGCTTGATGAATTTTCCTTCAAATCTTCCTATACCACCTAATCTGGTAAAGGCTGCTGAGTATTTGAAAGTTCTGGGGTCAGCCTTTTTTTCATTGTGGGATTTTGTAATTCGGAACCTTGCGGAACAAAAGATTCGTCGCCGAATAGGATGGCAGGTGGCGGGCGTAAAGCAGACATGAGCATAGCCGCCATTTTTCTGGCCAGAATTTTAAGTTCTTCATTCTCCGGATTTTCTTTCAGCATTTCGTTTACAACACCGCCCATTGCATAATCGACTTGTGTGCCTCTTGCGCGTTTTTCTTCTGTTTCGAGCCATGGATAGAGTTCTTTTGTTTTTTCTCCGATGGTGGGCATAACAGGCTCAAACTCACCAATCTCTTTGTCAAAATCTTCGTCTAAACAAGCTTCCAGCCGTAAGGCAAACTCTGCTGCCGATTCGTAAATTTTAGCATGATAGACAAGCTCCAGATCATCTTCAAACCCTTCTGGAGGAATAATTTTATAGGTATCGTCGCCTTTTGGTTTCTTAAACTTGGTACGGCTCGCAATATCATAAAGCTCTTCCGGTGTTTTTGTTACATTATCATCCAGAACAGATAATTTTGCACCGGCAACGGCAGCAGCTCCCCGCACCGCCAGCATATGACGAATATAGTGTGCTTCCATGATTTCTCTGGCATCTTCTCTTGAAAGTATACCGTTTTGTACACCATGCATGACTTCCCTCGAAAGAAGCTCAAGGGCTTGAAAGCTTTCATGGTTGGTTTGTGCCATTTCAAGGGCTTTGTTGGAGCCGATGGCACGGCAATCAACCAAGGGTTTCAGGCCTTTCTTTTTGCTCATGCTTTTTTCTTCATTGCCGGATGCGTCTTCCGGGCGTACGTCCGAACGAGATGAAAAATTCAGATATCCTAGAAGATACATGAAAGAAAATTTGTCAGCCCATTTATTGACTATTTTTTCTCCTTCATCCGTTTCAGCATGGCGAAAAGCATAATAATGA
>JAGLKL010000321.1 GCA_023141075.1 Alphaproteobacteria bacterium | reverse complement strand
AGTTGCGACTGACGTGAATTGGTATCACACAGGGTAACTATGTTTCGTTGTTTACGTATTCGATTATACATTGCGTTCCAGTAGTCGTGGATTAAATATCACTTTTTTAGGTGTTTGGGATATATTTGAGGTGGAAACTCTGGTAAAAGCTGTTTAGACTGATTAAGCTTTTGTAAACACTGTATTTTCATGTGTTTTTCTGATTCTTGGAGGCGTCTTTGACCGTACATTTTTACATCTGGTTGTTTATCTCTCTGTTTTTGCTAGGGTTTTGGGGATGGACTTTGCTGATCGTGACACAACAAAAAAGAGCATGGAAGGTCTTCGCGGAAAAACGTAAAATGCGCTATCACAACACTGGCATGTTTTCTACGCCGATGGTTAGTGGTGCAATAGATAGTTACGGGGTGTCGCTTTTCGCCAGTGAGCATTCCGAGTTGGATGCGCGTTCACAAAGGCGTTTGACCGTCATAGAAGTTTCTTTGCAATCAGATTTCCCTTTTTCTTGTGCAGTGGCTAGCGGGGGGATGGTTTCTGTTGTCGATGCGTTTGATATTCGTCATGAATACAAACCGCAAATTAAGGGATGGGACAATTCCTATGTTTTGCGCACAAGTGATTTACAGATGGTGCAGAATTATTTCACAGATGAACGCATGCAAAAAATCCTTGATCTGATGAAGATCGAGAAAGCCTGGATAATCCTGATTGTTTTTGAAGACCGCGGGATATTGCGTCTGGATACGCCTTATCCGATTGATAATCCAAGTGAGCTGGATAAGCTTATAAAGCAAATGATTGACGCTGCGCGTGCCATGGAGATGAAAAAAGGTGAAAGCAAGGATCTAATTCGTAAGCAGTCGGAAAAGGTCAGCGGTCAGCCTGTATTGGATGTTGATGAGGATTTGTTTGAGGATCATTTGGGGTTAGAGTTGGAAGAATAGAATTAGCGACATATTGTATTTGTATCAAAAACGCCCGCAGCAAAGTGTGGGCGTTTGATTATTGTATATGTTTCAGACGGGAATATATTATTCCGCAGCAACAACAGTCATTTTAACGATTTTGTCAGGATTGGCCGGAGGTTCGCCAACGGCAACTTTATCAATATATTCCATACCTTCAGTGACTTGCCCCAATACGGTATATTGGCCGGTTAAGGAGCGGCAGCC
>JAGLKL010000320.1 GCA_023141075.1 Alphaproteobacteria bacterium | reverse complement strand
ATATTTCAGCATGCTTGATCCCGATTTCGAATCCTACAATATCTGGGGCAATAATCCCAACAAGCTGTGGAACATAGCTTACATTTATCGCCACAAAAGCGATTACGGCAAACCCAATATATACACCGACAACAAAAATACGGTTTTCTACGAAAAACCCTAGTACTGACCAAAATCAAAATTCTTAAGACATAAGCCTAAATCTTCGACAAGTCCGGAAGGAATCATCTCTATCTCAAACCAATTAAATCCCTCGTAACCCATCGCCGCAGCCATAAACTTAAAAGCAAGCAAATGGACGATATAAATTCTCAAGGTATGACGACCACATAACTGGAAAAACCAGACAGCCACACACGGCAGCCTTTCCGTCAGCCGAGGATAGACCTTGGAAGAAAAATCCAGCAATGTTAAGCGTACAATAAGTGTTCCGATAAACATAAACACGAATTCCCAAATATCAAAATCATATACAAGCTGCTGATATGCAATAAACGTAAAGAAAGAAAACAACATATAGTTAGCTGCTGCCTGCTTGCCTGCTTCATCTTTATACCGAACATAATATCCATAAATCGCCGTTATAAGAGCCTGCGTCCCGTATTCAGTTATATAATACGAAGGCAAAACAACGAGCATCAAAACAATGGAAAAAGACCATATGTAAACACTTTTTTCAAAACCACGCTTCATAAACCAGTCAATAACCAAACGTATACCCATTATTGTAAACAACGCATTCAAAGGGAAAACAGACATTCCGGTAATTAGATTTCCCGCCAGTAACACAAAACCACCACCCCAAAGCTGAATAGGAATGTCACGGCCACGTGAATATCCAACCAAAAAAAACCAAATGGGGAAACCAATGCGTCCAACAGCACGCCACCAAAGCATATCTGGAAAAAAGTAAAACCCTATGTGATCTATAACCATGATAATGACAGCAAAGGTTTTCAGTAAGTCATATGAAGTAAGATTTGACGAATAAGCTTTGGTCATGAGTGTATATTATCCTTGAATATATTTAGGTCATCCGATCATAGAAAGCTTTGCGGATCTATGTCAATATATACGCGCACGGTTGAAGGCACTTTAACACCATCCACCCAAGCCCCGACTGTCTTTTGTATATTAATAGATTTGTCTGCCCGCACCAAAAGCCGGTAACGAAACTT
>JAGLKL010000032.1 GCA_023141075.1 Alphaproteobacteria bacterium | reverse complement strand
TTTTTTTAAGACTATAGCATCTGACTTGGGTCAAATACATAAATAAAACTCTTCCATGTTTCATACTTTTCGGGCGGTAAATTAAGCGTTGAGCATTTCGGATTTAACAGTGCCCGACGTGCAGCATCCGCTGCAGATATAAAATGCGAATCTGTTGCATAACGCATCTTATCAAGAATGATAACATCGCGCACACTGCGATCTGGATTAACCAGAACACGCAACCTGACAACTAGAGTTTCAGCATCCCGTCCACCTGCATTGACATTCCAGCATGGCTCCACGCCCTGATTAAGAGCGACAAGGTCGCTACTGGTCATCTGGACGGAAGCATTTCCAAATAGCGAGGTTTTACTATCGTTCTTCTCTTCCGAATTTATAATCTCTCCCGCATTTCCCCAATCATCCGGCGATAAATCTTTGAGCAAATTGGTTATATTGCGCTCTGGTTTGTCTGGTTCCTTGGGTTTTAGCGGCGTAGCCTCAACCTCCTTTGGCTTGAGAGGTTTAGGCTTGCTGCTCGGTTTTGGCGGAACTTTAATAAGCGTCGGATCAGGAACAACTTTCTCTTCTTTTTCAACAGGCTTTTCCAGCTTTTCTTTTATATCAGGATGTTCCGGTGTGGCAAGCGTCGGAACGTTGTCTGTATTATTATAAACCGGTTTGGACGGAGGTGGTGGTACATCACTTCCCTCTTTCTCCGGCTGATCTTCTTCAAAAACTTCAGAAGTATTGAAGAGCTCAACATCCATGACGATCTCATCTGAATGAATATAAGGGTCATTGGCAATTTGTGGCAAACCCAACACAGCCAGAAAAAAAATGCCGATATGCAAAATTGCAGAAATAAAACTTGGCCAACCCACCTCCGGCAAGTGCATAAAATCCTTATAGGTGCTATTTCTATGTACAATGCTTGCCATACGCTAATAAATTATTTCTGCTTTGTGATAAGTGCGACCTTATTGAATCCTGCGGCGTTCAACTCTCCAAGAAGTCCCATGACTTTACCGTAATCAAGAGACTGATCTGCTCGTACATAAATACGAGGCTGTTCACTGGAACTGCTACTCTCAAGTGTTGCCTTTAATATCGTGATAAGAGCGCCGCGTTTAACCTGAGTTTCCGAGAGATAAACATTCCCGTCTTTATCCATGGTCAACTCGATTGGTTTATTGTCTTCTGTGGTAATGCTTTTGGCTTTGCTATCAGGAAGGTCAATCGGTACCCCGGACGTCATAAGCGGAGCGGAGACCATAAACACCACCAGCAACACCAGCATCACATCATTCATTGGAATAACGTTCATTTCGGCTATTGGACGAAAACGTCCACCGGTTCTGCGACCTCTAGCACGTCCTCTCATTCCCCCGGTTATGCCACTCATATCATATATCTCCTAGGTAGTGTGGTTACGTGTTATGTCCATTCTGCGCCAGTAAAATTTTCAAGTATATGTTTGCGAAAAACGTGCAGGGACTAGCCGTAGCTAATGCCAAGCGGTTTGAACAAACAGATACAAAAATTTGCGGCGCCTTTATAAGGTTTCATTTTACAAGCAAATTATCATCTTTTTTGCCCCTTGAATATGCTACGGCATGTCCTGCGTGCCAAAAAATTGATTCTTTCCCCGTAAAATGAAACAGAATTGTACATAACACGTGACTACACTACTTAGATCTCATTTCCTTTTCCCGCCATTAATCCCAACATCATGAGAATCGAGGTGCCGCGATAAAATAGCGGAAAACTCATCGGTGAAGGCCTCCAGCCTATCCGCATAACGATTCAACCTGCTGGATAATACGTTAAAAGCAATAGATGCCGGGATAGCTGCAACAAGTCCGATCGCCGTAGCAAATAATGCTTCAGCAATTCCCGGAGCAACCACAGCCAATGATGTATTATTTGTATTGGCAATAGCGGTGAAACTATTCATGATCCCCCAGACAGTACCAAACAAACCAATAAAAGGTGCACTGGATGCAACACTGGCCAGAAAAGTCATCCCTCGTTCCAGTTGGTTCATCTCACGACCAATCGCTATGGCCATCGAACGCTCAACACGCTGTTTCAAACTTGCCTGCAATGTTGTGCTGGAGGGAACGCCGCCGACGATCCCAGCCTTCCATTCATCCATACCGGCTGAAAACGTCCGAAGCATCGGATCTTCCTTGCTCTTCTTCACCCGCGCATAGATTTTATCCAGTGGCTCACCCGACCAGAATGAATCTTCAAACCTGTTAGCCCGGTTGTTAAGACCAGCCAGAAAACTGCGCTTATGAACAATAATCGTCCAACTCCAAAACGAGCAACCAATCAGCAAAAGCATCACAATCTTAATAACGATATCAGCTTCCCAAAAAAGTCTTAGCACATTAAAGTCTTGCGTCGCTGCTACTCCCAGACTTTCCGTTACTACATCCATAGTCATACCATTTTGTCCTTTTTACGAAATTAAGAGTCTACTCATTTACGTGTGGAGAAGAATTAACCCTTCCCGCCTACTCTATAATTTATTGATATTTTAGAAAAGCCTCTTTGATAACTGCCGGCATACGTACAGGCTTAAAGTCTTTAACTTCAACACAAACCAACAATACATTTATATCGGTAATAAACACATCACCTCGCATAATATGTTGATTCATCACAAAACTGGAATTTTTGATTTCCGAGATACTGGTATGAACACTTAACATATCATCCAACCGTGCAGGTTTTATAAAATGGATATCCACGTTACGAACAACAAAGACCAGACCTTGCTCGTCATGCAATTTCTGATTCTCATACCCAAGATCGCGAAGCAGTTCTGTTCTTCCACGCTCGGCAAAATGTAAATAACGTGCATAATATACTACTCCGCCCGCATCAGTATCTTCATAATAAACGCGATAATCAACTTTGTGTTTACTCATCTGTATCACCTAATAAGTCCAGTTGCTCTGAAGAATCTTTTGGAACTGTTATTCCCAAATATTGGAATCCTTTCGTTGAAATCATGCGACCGCGCGACGTACGCTGCACGAGACCTTGTTGCATCAGATAAGGCTCAATAACATCTTCAATCATGTCGCGCTGCTCGGACAAGGCTGCGGAAAGTGTCTCTACTCCGACAGGCCCACCGCCGTAATTCTCAGCAATACAGAGCATATAGCGTCTGTCCATTGTATCCAGCCCGGTTCCGTCAACATCAAGACGCGAAAGAGCCTGATCGATCAGAGAAGAACTTGCCTCCTCCAATTCAGAAGCATCAAAAAAATCGCGCACACGGCGGGTGAGACGTCCGGCAATACGGGGAGTTCCACGAGAACGGCGAGCTATCTCCATCGCCCCGTTTTGCGTTATTGGCATCTGGAGCAAACGCGCTGAACGTTCAACAATAAAGGAAAGCTCCTCAGCTACATAAAACTCGAGACGCATAGGAATGCCAAAGCGATCACGCAAAGGATTGGTCAACAACCCACTGCGTGTTGTTGCTCCAACTAACGTAAAAGGCGGCAAATCAATTTGCACCGAACGCGCTGCCGGGCCTTCTCCGATAATCAGGTCAAGCTTGTAATCTTCCATCGCAGGATAAAGGATTTCCTCTATAGCCGGATTGAGACGATGAATCTCATCAATAAACAAAACATCCTTCGGCTGAAGGTTTGTCAAAATCGCAGCAAGATCACCAGACTTGGCAATCACCGGGCCTGAGGTGGCGCGAAAGCCAACGCCAAGCTCTTTAGCAACAATTTGTGCCAGCGTTGTTTTACCAAGACCCGGTGGACCAAAAAACAACACATGATCCATAGCCCCACCACGAGCTTTTGCGGCTTTAATAAAAACACTCAAATTCTCACATAAAGGTTTTTGCCCGATAAATTCATCCAGAGACTCGGGGCGTAAAGCCCCTTCAATAGGCCGCTCGTCCTTTTGTAACTGCTTATCCAGCTCTGGGTTATTCGCTGTATTCGCGCTCATGAACTAAGCTCCTTTAACGCCAGTCGGATCAGCGTTTGCAAATCGGCACTCTCTTCTCCCGCTTCTTGTCGCACTATTGCGATTGCGCGCATAGCATCACTACTTCCATAGCCTAGATTAGTCAGTGCGGAAATGGCATCTTGCTCAATGCTTCCCCCGGCACTGCCTTGCGGCGCAAGACCGGACACCGGGATAGAAGAACTAGAAATCTCACTTCCTCCTAACTCTATTTTCCCTGCCTTATCTTTAAGCTCTGTTAGAATGCGCGTAGCCAGCTTCGGCCCCACACCATTTGCACGCGTTAAAGCAGTCTTATCCTGCGAAGCAATCACATATGCAAGCCCATCGACTGGACAAGCTGCAAGAATAGACAACCCGGCTTTTGCACCAACGCCTTGTACACCGGTCAGAAGTTTGAACCACTCCTGCTCTGTTGCATCAGCAAATCCAAAAAGTGTGATTGAGTCCTCACGAACCTGAGTAATAATAAATAAGGAAACAGCATCACCAACCTGACCGATGCGTGTTAACGTTCGAGCACTGGCATAAACCAAATAGCCCACCCCCGACACATCCAAAATAAGATGGTCGCTTCCAAAGCTGTCAATAATGCCCGATAGCTTGCCTATCATATAAATTATTCAGTGCTATACTATAAACTTTGAGCGAAGAGCGTTTAGTTTGAATAAGTCGCAGAAACGCAAAGCGTACCAATAAACTGTACGTGAGCGGCACTGCAACGCTACTCAAGCTGAACGATCAAAGCTCAAAGGTCTATAATGCGCGTGCGTAATGGCAACAGCAAGGGCATCGGCTTCATCTTCGCTAAGTGTTCCACAGGCAGAAAGCAGGGTCATAACCATCATACCCATTTGCTCTTTAGCGGCATGACCGTTACCGACAATAGATTTTTTGACTTTGTTGGCACTATATTCAGCAACCGAAAGGCCTTTAATTGACGGAATCATCAAAAGAACACCGCGTGCCTGCCCAAGCTTAAGCGCACTTGCAGGATTCCTGTTCACAAAGGTTTCTTCAATTGCGGCCTCTTCAGGCTTGTATTCCTCAATAACAGCTATCAGCTCATGGTACAATGTCGCCAGACGTTCGGACATCACCCCTTTTGTATTAGGACGAATAAGGCCGCTAGCAACATAGTGCAAAGAATTACCGGAACTTTCAACTATGCCCCAGCCGGTTTTTTGTAATCCCGGATCTATACCTAGAATTCTCATACGGGTACTCTCACTAATTCGCTGCTGCAAGTTTTTCCATCACGTCATCACTGACCTCAAAGTTTGCCGTAACCTTTTGCACGTCGTCATTATCTTCGAGCATATCAATCAATTTCATAATAGAAGCGGCTTGCTTTTCATCAACATCAGTTGTGACACTGGGTTGCCAGATCAGCCCCTGACGCTCCGGCTCACCAAAACGCTTTTCCAGTTCATCACGCACAACAGCAAAATCTTCAACCGAGCAGTGTATTTCGTGATAATCATCAGAGCTTTCAACATCCGAAGCACCAACCTCTAATGACGCTTCAAACATATCATCGGCGCTTGCTTTATCAGCCGGAAAAACAATTTCTGCCATGTGATCGAACATAAAACTCACACAACCTGTTTCCCCAAGATTACCATTGCATTTAGTAAAAGCCGCACGCACTTCGGCAGCCGTTCTGTTCTTATTGTCGCTCAATACTTCAACTATAATGGCAACCCCGCCAGCGCCATAACCTTCATAACGGATTTCTTCATAATTATCTCCATCCGCGCTACCAACACCTTTTTGTATAGCCCGCTCAATCGCATCTTTAGGCATCGATTGCGCACGTGCAGAAGAAATAGCCAAACGCAAGCGCGGATTCATGTCCGGGTCATCTCCACCAAGTTTGGCAGCAACCGTGATTTCCCGTCCTAATTTAGAAAAAATTTTTGCCCGTTTGGCATCCTGCGCACCTTTTCTGTGCTTAATATTTGCCCATTTTGAATGGCCAGCCATACTCATCCTATCCTTTTGGTTACATAAAGTTGCATTATTCTTATTATTTACGGATTATAATGACCTCCAAAGGCAAAGAAAAGGAACAAAACCGATTTTTGTATAATTTAGGATTTGAAAGCCGGAAATAACTGTTTATAGTCTCCGATTATATGGTGGGAATCATGTTTAATTCACCACTTGGATATATTATCAATTTAAACAATAGTGATTATGTAATCTCAAGACTGTATTTGTGATATGGCCTATAACTTACAAGACATAAAAATCCTCTTGGTTGAAGATAACGAAGGTATGCTGGATCTGGTCAAAGCGGTCTTGAAATCTTTTGGTGTAGGTCAGGTTATTACCGCATTAAATGGTGATATTGGATTTGAAGAATTCCTACGCAATAATCCGGATTTGGTTATTGCAGATTGGCTTATGACACCATGCGACGGATTAGAACTTAGCCGCATGATCCGAACCGATCCTGCAAGCCCGAACAGATTTGTGCCTATCATCCTTATGACAGGATTTAGCGAAGAACGTCACGTCATCAGCGCACGTGATGAAGGAATAACCGAATTTCTTGTTAAACCTTTTAATACGCGTGATCTATATCGAAGATTATATAAGATTATAGAATCACCACGTCAGTTTATTGAATCTGAAAGTTTCTTTGGCCCTGACAGACGTCGTCGCCGCGCAAATAATTATGATGGGCCGATGCGCCGTGAAAATGACAGCTCACAAAACGATGGCAGAAGAAGCACTACCCCTCTAGGTGACGATGCTATATCACCAGAGGATATCGAGTTTAGGTAAATATTTAAGGGGCTGTACCAGATAACCAAGAAAGGTTATCAATATATGCGTGCGCAGAATGAATATAATTAATAGATACTGACCCTTAAAGACAAAACGGTAATTGAACAATAATGGACGTACAACACTATAACCAAAAGCCCAGAAGAAAAGCCAAATTCTTTTCTCCGCCCAATATATTAAAGGCCAAGGCCGGATCTGGAGGTCTAAACGATGCTATTTTGGATCGGGCACAGGATCTATTGGAAAATCATACGGTTGATTTCGCGCCATTGGCGGAAATCTATATCAACCAAATGAAAGAAGGAATTGATGAAGCCGCTGCTCTGGGACATAAAACAAGTTCAGAAGAAGCCATCGGGAAAATCCTTATGCCTTGTGTCCAGCTAAAAGCCAATGGCACGATGTTTCATTATCCGCTTGTCACACGCATCGCTGATCGTTTTGTACAGTTCATGGAAGTTATTGAGTGTCTTGATGAAGAAACTCTGGATATTTCCAACGCATTTCTTACAGCGATGAATATTGTTATCAATGGCAAAATTAAGACTGATGGTGCAGATCATGGTGAAGCCCTTGTCGAGGAATTAAATGGCGCATGCATGCGTTATTTCGATAAACATAAATAACTTTATGGTCAAACCAAAAATGATTAAGCCAAAAATTTTTGACTTTTAAAAGTCCGGCAGTGCTTCAACCAGAGTGTCCCCCTGACGTACAGGTGCCATTTTCAGTGCCTTGCCCGATTCATCAGATGTAACAACCAAAGCACCGGATAACGTCATGTTTTCATTGGCCGGAATGAAGTGATCTCCAGGAAGTTTACGGGTAAATCTGGCAATAGCGGCTTCTTTTTTTACACCGATAATGCTCACATAATCGCCAGTCATACCTGCATCAGTCATATAGGCTGTCCCTCCGGCAATAACCTGAGCATCAGCCGTTGGAATATGGGTATGTGTTCCCAAAACCGCAGAAACACGCCCGGTAAAATGATAAGCAAAAGCCATTTTTTCGGACGAGGCTTCTCCATGCAAATCTACAAAAATCGCATCGCAGTTAGTCCCAAGCTTATAATCAGTAAGGATATTTTCCATAGATGCGAACGGGTCATCAAGCGGATCCATATACAACCTGCACATCATATTAACGACAAGAATTTTGCGCCCGTCCATAAGCTCATGTAAATACATCCCGTTACCCGGCGTTGTTTGTTTGGGATAGTTTGCCGGACGAATCAGTTTAGGCTGGGTATTGATATATTTTAATATCTCGCGTTGATCCCAGACGTGGTTACCGGTTGTAATAACGTCAACTCCCCATTCAAGAAACTTCTCACACATCTTCCCTGTTATCCCTCTACCATGTGCGGCGTTTTCTCCATTTACAATAATAACATCGGGGGAAAGTTTCTTTTTTAGGATGGGCAGATACTTCTCGAGTGTCTCACGACCACAACGTCCCATAATATCGCCAATAAATAAAATTCTCATAATTAAAAATACTCTTTTATTTCTGTTTTATCCAAGTAATTACACGATATCATCTGGTATGCATCACACTTTGCTCAGTTATAATCCAGTCCATTTTTTGATCATGTTCTTCCACGGGCAAACGGAATAAACATGCTTGCTCGGCATAAGCCAAACCAACCGCTACAATATTTTTGTTTTTTCGAAACTCTTCCAACGTCGAATCATAATATCCGCCACCATATCCCAAACGATAGCCATGTCTGTCAAAAGCCAGTATAGGCACAAGAATAATGTCCGGTTCCAGCAACACAGTTTGCTCATTAAGCTCAGGTTGAGGAATATTATAAGGCCCAATAGACATTGGCATATTAATCTTCCACTGCGCAAATTTTAGAATACGTGATTCTTTTTCAACAATCGGTAAAGTAACTTTGACATTCTTCTCCAAGAATCTTTCCATAAGAAAGGATGTGTCAAGTTCTCTCTCAATCGGCCAGTATGATGCGACACAAGCACCTTTCTTCATTTCTATATTGTCAAAAAAATTACGGCATAAGTCTTTTTGTTGCTGCGTATCAAGACTATTGAGCATACTGCGTGTGCGCTTGGCTTGTTTGCGCAGAGAAGTTTTTTGATCTTTAATATTTATGTTCATCAGCAAGCAACATATAAACTAAAACTGTGCCGCGCAAGCCGTGTGCGTATAATGTATCTTCGCGGGTCCTGATAACCAGGTGGGTGCCGTTAATATCCAAACCCCCCGGGCGAACCGATTGGATAAGGACAGGGACAGCTCCCTATGCGAAAGCATCGACCACCGAGATCAAAACCGCATCACGCACTTGGCAGCACGAGGCACAGCATATACCATGCTTTTCCTACAAGGTACAAAATTTTTATACGTAGCCAAAACAATTATAGTTATAGACAAGTTTCCTAGGGTCTAAACCCTTTATGCAGCCTTAATGTGATTACTTTGCTCTGGAATCTGCATGCGATTGGAAATCCGCTCAATCTTATTGGTGAGATAATCAATCGCCTCAACAATCATCGCTTCTTCTTCCAAACCTGTTGTTGGAACCTCACGGCATTGTCCTTCAGCACTTCTGCTTTCGAGACCGCACATCTGCTTACGCAAAGCACTCAATTCATTGCGCACATCAAAAACCTCATCTGCCAAGACAAGAGACGTAAGAACAAGTAAATGCGATTCATTGGTCGCAGCACCTGCCGTAGCAATATCACGCAAACGTGAGTCGACATAAGCAGCCAACTCGCTTAAACGATCTTCCTGCCCTTCATCACAACACATACTATAGCCGCGATGATTAATTTTCAGTGTAATTTCAGCCATTACGCTTATCCACCCTTCCTCACATTATTTACCCAATAAGTGCTCAACAGTCTCAATCGCTTTGTCCAGACGACGAGCTACAAAATCTACATCAATGACATTACCTTCAGAATCACATAGTTGAGCTTTTTGCCGTGCAGCATCAACCTGACGCAACATTTCATTAGCAGGCACATAGTCCTGTAAAGTATATTCCACACTGCTTACGGAAGTATCAAGCTTCCCAACCACGGTATCTAGCCTTTCCAAGGCACTACGTATCAATGACATTCAAAATCCTAATAGATGTTACTTAAATTGCAATAGTCAAAAGTTATATGATTCAAAGAGTTATCAGCACGTCTTCTCAGAGCGTTGCGCGAATTTGCTGCGGTTTCCCTAACACCATACTGCGCAGTGCCAATGTAGTTTTATTATGCGCAGCACCCTGTCTGGGTCAAGAATAAAGCCACTTCTTTGCAAATTAAACCACAGCATTTTGCTTTTAACATTTATGGACAGACACAAACACACCATTTTTGAAGAAGGAAAACCTGAAATATTAGATCAGCACAATTAAAGTAAAAATATGAGACTGCTCTTGATTTTCCTTCCAACTCATTGCAATGTGTCTCACAATTATTACTATAGTATAAGGCTTGACTTATGACGAATGCGACTGCCTCTGCATTGGATGCTTCTTCGATGCAAAATCCTTTTACACATGACCAATTAAAAAAGATGTCAGGCGCCATACGTGCCTTGTCTATGGACGCTGTGCAAAAAGCCAATTCCGGCCA
>JAGLKL010000319.1 GCA_023141075.1 Alphaproteobacteria bacterium | reverse complement strand
ATAGTCTGACCAAATAAACTCTGTCCCATTTTTTCTATAGCAATACGACTATTGGGTAGAAATGCAAACATTTGCGAAGCGGAATAAACAAGAGATTTCAGCCATTTCTGAGCATCACCTGCAATGTAACAATAA
This sequence comes from Alphaproteobacteria bacterium, assembly GCA_023141075.1. Classification (GTDB taxonomy): domain Bacteria; phylum Pseudomonadota; class Alphaproteobacteria; order Micavibrionales; family Micavibrionaceae; genus UBA1672. Next base: position 1,061 of record JAGLKL010000319.1, on the reverse strand, counting down.
ATCCCGGCATAGACCAATATCGTGAATACAAACAATACAAACGGCTTTGCTATAGACCTCCCGTAATCACTCAGTTTCTCGTACCAGAATTCTGTTTTGAACAAGAAACCAAACGGATATTTATGCGTTCTCTCCGCTTGCCATTCCATGATCTGGAATTCTTTGGCCTTTTTGTGATCTCTGTTGCCCTCCGCCAGTTCCTTTAGCCGCCGCGCTAGATATATGTCTTTAGGATTAATGGCCGTTTTGCACACCGCCCAATCATTGCCCGGAAATAATTTGTAATACCAAGGCTTTTCACCTTTACGCGGCAAAATACAATTCAACCCCGCTAAAGACACATGATGCAATATTTTAGTAGAAGTTAAATCAACCAAACAAGGGAAAGAATCTTCCGAAGAAATATTCAAGAACCCGTCGATAACAGCACCCTGAAACGAAAATGATTTTACCTTTGAGATATCCTCAATATTCGACAAGTCAAGACCCCCACCAAACTCAGCACGAGAAAAGTTTACATCCACATCACCGAATTTGGCATTACGAAAGCTTACATACCCATCACCGAATTTGGTAATAATAAAGTTTACATCCCCATCACCGAATTTGGCATCAGAAAAATTTACATACCGACCATTAAACTCAGCATTAGAAAAATCTACATCCCCATTACCAAATTTGACATTAGAAAAACCTACATACCCATCACCGAATTTGGCACTAAAAAAGCTTACATACCCATCACCAAATTTGGCATAAGAAAAATCTACATTCCCATCACCAAACTCAGCATAAGAAAAATCTACATCCCCGTTCGGGAAATGAAATCCGGAAAAATCAACTTTCTTATATTCAGAAAAATCCGCCCCTTTGAAATCAATATTATGGTTTGGGTTCATTTTAACCCAATCATTCCACTTATCCTTGCCCTTTCTCCAACGAGCAAGATCGTCATCTTCTACTAAAGTATCTAAACCATTATTTGACATACAACCATATATACATCACGCACAAAAGAATGCAACGAAAGATGTATTCTCACGCCAGTCGCAACTATTTTA
>JAGLKL010000318.1 GCA_023141075.1 Alphaproteobacteria bacterium | reverse complement strand
CTCGCGCAGAATGGATAAAAGCTATGGGTTTAGGCCCTAACAAAGGTATGCGCCTGCATATAGGCATTTTTGGCCGTCGAAACGTTGGCAAATCAAGTTTGTTGAACGCGCTTGTTCGCCAGCATATATCCATCGTTTCCGATCATGCCGGTACAACAACCGATCCGGTTGAAAAACCAATGGAACTTCTTCCTCTTGGCCCTGTTTTGTTTATTGATACTGCCGGTATTGACGATAAAGGAGACCTTGGAGATCTGCGCGTGACCGAGACACGCCGCGTTTTTGATCGCACCGACCTTGGATTGATTGTAACAGATGGCTCTTGGGGCGAATACGAAGAGAAAATAGCCAAGACGCTCGCAGAAACAGAAACCCCTGCCATTGCTGTGTTCAACAAAATAGACGTAACATCGCCATCAGACGAATTACTGGAAACAATCTCTAAAAAAGGACTTCCTTTCGTAAGAACCTCGGCCACATCTAAACAAGGAATTGACGCATTACGTGATTCCCTTGTCGAATACGCACCCGATTCCTTCCTTGAAGACCCGACTATTCTGGGCGATCTTGTTAGTTCGGGAGAAACCGCCATTCTCGTCGTACCCATAGACAAGGAAGCACCCAAAGGCCGTTTGATTTTACCGCAAGTCCAAAGCATCCGCGACCTGCTCGACTCTGATGCCATTACTCTTGTCGTAAAAGAACGCGAATTAAAGACTGCGCTTGACCAACTGAAAAAAATGCCCAAGCTGATAGTCACAGACTCCCAAGCTTTCCTTAAAGTTGTCGCCGATTCTCCTCCAGACGTCCCGGTTACGAGTTTTTCAATCCTGTTTTCACGCTTTAAAGGTGATCTCATTACCCAAGCAGCAAGCGTGAGCGCCATAGACCGTTTACGTCCCGGCGATCGTTTGTTGATTGCCGAGGCTTGCTCACATAAACCAATTTGTGAAGATATCGGTCGCGTCAAAATCCCACGCTGGTTAACACAATATGTAGGTGGCAAACTCGAAGTTGACGTTGTACAAGGGCGCGACTTCCCTGACGATCTCTCTCCCTATAGCCTTGTAATCCATTGCGGAGCCTGTATGTGGAACCGTAAAGCCATGCTCTCACGGATTGCCAGATGCCAACGCGCAAATGTCCCTATCACCAATTACGGCATAGCGATTGCGTACTCCCTTGGCATTTTGGATCGTGCGCTTGA
>JAGLKL010000317.1 GCA_023141075.1 Alphaproteobacteria bacterium | reverse complement strand
ATAGATACCGGGCGAAACTGGTTCTGGGCAACTTTCTGGAAAAACAGAACGATTTACAGTGAAGTCGGAATTGCTGCATTCATGATTAATGTATTCGGATTGACAAGCTCTATCTTTATTATGGCTGTTTATGACCGCGTTATACCGAATGCTGCATTTTACACGCTCTATGCGCTGACCTTTGGGGTAGTCACTGTTTATATATTCGATTTTATATTACGCAATTTGCGGGCACATTTTCTCGATCATGCCGGACGACGAGCCGATGTGAATATATCGTCCATGCTTTTTGAGCAGATTATGGGCATGACCATGAAAGAGCGTCCTCCAAGTGCAGGTGTTCTGGCCAGCAATATGAAAGAGTTTGAATCGCTGCGTGATTTCTTTACTTCTGCGACTATGGTAGCGCTGATTGATTTGCCATTTGTACTAGTGTTTATCGGCGTAATTGCGCTTGTAGGCGGGCCGATAGCATTTGTGCCGCTGGTCGCTATTCCGCTGGTGGTGGGAATGGGTTTTTGTATGCAAGGGCCATTAAGAGAAGTGACCAAACAGTCTTTGCACGAAACAGCACTTAAGAATGCTCTTTTGTTTGAGACGATTATCGGCCTTGAAACAATCAAGGTACAGGCAGCAGAAGGAAATATGCAGCGCCGCTGGGAAGAACTAACAGAAAAAGCATCCCGCATTGCTGTGAAATCGCGCCAATTATCGGCTTTTACACAAAACTGGGCCGTGTTTATCCAGCAACTCGTGAGCGTGGGTATTGTTTTCGTCGGCGTGTTTATGGTTTCCGAGGGACTTATTACACAAGGTGCTCTGGTGGCATGTGTGATTCTTTCCGGGCGGACAATGGCACCTCTGGCGCAAATTGCCGGGTTGATGACACGGCTTAATCAATCACGCGAAGCATTGGTGCAACTTGATGAACTGATGAAAAAACCGGTTGAACGTCCGGCGGGTAAGCATTTCGTTTCCTTTCCGCATTTTCACGGACGCATTGAGTTCCGTGATGTGGTGTTTTCTTATCCGGGACAGGAAACGCCTTCACTTAAGGGCGTGAACTTTTTGATTAATCCGGGCGAGCGTATAGGGATTATAGGCGCGGTAGGTTCCGGAAAGACAACAATAGAGCGATTGCTTTTGAATTTGTACGAACCGACATCTGGTTCAGTGCAAATTGACGGCACGGATGTGCGCCAGATTGATCCGGGTGATTTGCGC
>JAGLKL010000316.1 GCA_023141075.1 Alphaproteobacteria bacterium | reverse complement strand
AAAAGTTGCGACTGACGTTAATTATGTATCATTCGGATTTTGGTTTCTTCACCCCTTCGCCAGCACCCCTCCCGTCACCGCATGAGCTGCGCCGGTTGTTGTCGGGGCGCTCAAGGTCTCCCCCATTAATGATCGCACAGCCAGATAAGCAAACCCTTCGGCTTCGGTTGCATCGCCATTCCAGCCCAGTTCATCGATTGAATCAACCGGAATAGGCAAATAACCGGCCAGCACGTCCATCAAAAACAAATTCCTGCGCCCGCCCCCGGCTATATATAGATGTTCCGGCATTTGCGGCAGACGCTTGAACGCCTCCACCGCGCTACGCGCACTCATCTCCAGCAACGTAGCCATGCCGTCCTCATCACTGGCATAGCGCACACAAGCCGTGCTCCACATATTCCGATCCAGCGACTTGGGCGGCATTATCGAAAAATACTCATGCTCGAGAAAGGTCTCAACCAGATGAGTTTGCGCTTGCCCTTTAGAAGCAAAAACCCCGTCTTTATCATAAGGATTTCCCTTACGCTCCATCATAAAATCGTCCATAAGCGCATTGCCCGGCCCGGTATCAAAAGCGATGATGTCTTCCGGTTTATCCGAACCTACATAAGTCAGATTTGCCACTCCCCCGACATTCAACACAGCGACAGGTTTTTCGTGCTCTGCAAACAACGCCCGGTGATAAAACGGCAAGAGCGGTGCACCCTGCCCCCCTGCTCTCATGTCAGCCTGACGCATGTCATAAACCACGTCCATTCCTGTCTCTTTGGCTAGTCTCTCTCCATCACCCAACTGCCAAGTAAAGCGGCTTTCCGGATCATGCGTGATGGTCTGCCCGTGAAACCCGATAACATCGGCTTCCTCACCAAAAGCTTTAACCGCTTTTATATGCAAGTCAGTAACCAGCTTTTCAGCTTCTTGCGTAGTGATATCGGGTTCTTTTTTACCAAAACAAGCCCGCACCTTATCGCGTACTTCGCTATCATAGGGAAACGGCATATAACGCAATGGCCGGACAAAATCATATCCGTCCGTCTCCAGCAAGGCGACATCAATTTCACCATCGAGCACCGTCCCCGACATCAGGCCTATTGCCCTATATGTACTCATGTTATATATTCCTGCCCATGAATCAGTATAAATCAGAATTCTTAAACATTTTAGACGAACGCGGGTTCATTAACCAGTGTTCTGATCTGGAAAATTTGGATAAAAAATTATG
>JAGLKL010000315.1 GCA_023141075.1 Alphaproteobacteria bacterium | reverse complement strand
CCGCTCTGGTCTGTTATGGCTGCGATATCAAATATGGAACCATTCGGGTTATAGGGAAATTCCTCTTTTGCAAATCCACCTTCCGGCGTTATATAGCGTGCGGCAATTTGTTTATTGGCCTTAAGAGCGTCTAGCGTTTTCTCTTCCATCATGAAACGACCCTCGCCGTGGGCTACAGGAAGGTGAAGTTTCTCAATACCGTCATACCATGGAGATTTGCTATCGACCTTAATATCAATCCAGCGGCATTGATAACGCGCAGAAGCGTTGTAAGTCACAGCTACATCACGCTTGCCGTGTTCACTCAAAGAAGGGACTAAACCAAGATTTACAAGAATCTGGCAGCCATTACATATGCCAATAGTAAGAGTATCGCGTTCTACAAAACGTTTCAGCTCATCCCATATAGCCAATTTTATTTTCTGCGCAAAAGCATTGCCTGAACCGGTATCATCACCATATGAAAACCCACCGGGAACGGCCAATATCTGATAGTCTTGTAAAGAAGAGGGATTATCAATCAGGTCATTGATGTGAACGATATTTCCTTCAACACCACAGTGATTAAAAGCAAAAAGAGTTTCCTCTTCACAGTTCAAACCATAACCACCTAATACAATAACTTTTGCACTCATAATAATTTCCTACTAATAATCCTTCAGCGGCACCTTATAAGCTTCGTCTAATACTTTAATATCCAGCTTTAATATGTCGCGAATAAACAGATTTTCGCTATTAGCGACAGAGCCGATATGATGACATTGCTCAAAGCCTTTGAAGTTTTTCTCAAACGCTTTTTTATTCTTCGGAGCGACGGTAACGACGATACGGCCGGTGCTTTCCGAGAAGAGCATCTTATCAGCGCGTAAATCAAATTTCGACAGGTCAATGTCCAGCCCGAACTGCCCGGCGATTGCTTTTTTGGCGAGGGTTACACCAAGGCCGCCATATCCTACGGCTAGAGCCGAAGAGATCAAACGATCGCGGCTAGCACGAGCATAGAGTTTATAAAGACGCAAATTCTGGTGTGCATCTGTTTCCGGTACATTATTACCTAGATGACCGAGATGGTCGTAATATTCTGATGCGCCAAGCTCGTCTTTGGTTTCTCCAAGCAGATAAACGCTGTCACCTGCGGCTTTTGGCGCAAGAGAGATTGAACGCTCAATATGCGGCATAACACCGATACTTGAGACCAGCAATGTTGGCGGGACAGAGATTTTAATCGG
>JAGLKL010000314.1 GCA_023141075.1 Alphaproteobacteria bacterium | reverse complement strand
GCATTTAAACCAAGCCCGGTGCGGATGGCTTGTTCCACACATTTTTTGTTGAGCACGGGAAGCATGCCTGGCATTGCCGCATCAACCATAGACACTTGTGCGTTGGGCGCACCGCCGAAATCCGTAGAAGCTCCTGAGAAAAGTTTGGAATTAGCGATAACCTGAGCATGGATCTCCATTCCGATGACGATTTCCCATTCACCTGTTTCGCCTTGTATCATTTGAGCCATTATTTCAATTCATTCCTTTTAAATAAGTTAGGGTCAGGATCTATTAATTATGTCTGTCATAGAGCATCTGAGAGCGGCATGCTTTGGCATATTTTGACAAGGTATTGTAATACGCATTTGTGGTAAAATAACGTTCCATAGGATTGAGTGTCATCGGGGCGTACTTGATTCCTTCCATAATTAAATGTGCGGCACCATTAGTTAAAAGCCTTTCATAGTGGTTGGCTGTGCATTCACAGATGTTTTTTTTGCCGTATTTGATAGATTTTAAAACCGGAAGAACTCTGCAGTCCTTATATATTTTTTCTCTAATGGCATAATCTATACACTTGGTATACGCGTAAGTGATGACTTTTAATCGTGCGGTTTCACCTTTTTTTGTGTCTTTGTATAGGCTAACAAACTCCGGTCCGGTGATAATGTCTCCAAGCTTGGCAGAGGTGCATGCGCAAAGGAGCTCTTTTTCTTCTACATCAAAGGCGAGGCTTTCTGTTGCCATACATTTACTGAAGTATATATTTCCTCTTTCATCTACTGAGAGGTTTTCTTTATAGTCGCCGATTTTGGGATTAAGTATATCTCCCAATGACTGTACCTTATTATCAGATTGTTGAGCATAAGTAGCTCCAGATAGGACAGACATGCTAACAAATAGCATGATAAACAGGAGTATGTGTGGAGTGTGAAGAGTATGTTTCATGATCGTTTCCTCATGATAAGATTTGTGGTTTTGCTGTAAAGTTTGCCAGATTTTCTATCACACCTGCAACTTTAAACATGGTTTCTTCGTCCCAGTGTCGCCCCAATATTTGTAAACCTAATGGTAAACCACGGCTGTCAAGACCGGCTGGGACTGATATTCCGGGCAGACCGGCCATTGATGCAGGCACGGTAAAAACGTCGTTGAGATACATTTTAATCGGGTCATCCTCATTTTCGCCAATAGCAAAAGCCGCAGATGGTGCTGTCGGCGTAAGAAGGGCATCACATGTTTCGAAGGCTTT
>JAGLKL010000313.1 GCA_023141075.1 Alphaproteobacteria bacterium | reverse complement strand
ATCTTATGGCTGCAGACGACTATGACTACTGAATTTCCAACTAATCCTAAAAATTCCGAAAATCAATCTTAAACCCTTTAGGCGTGGGCAGAGCATCAATATCCAAAATACGCTTTTGATCTTCGATCATACCAAGAGTAGGGCGGTCATTATCGGCTATATAGTTCTGCACGTAATATGTGCCTTTATAGCCGTGTTTTTCCAGATCTTTAATAATGAACGCGATGTCATCTTCATCCATCAACGAGGTATGCACCGTGGTGCGTAGTTCAAATTCAACCTTGTCCTGTCCGCACAATAACGAGAGAGTCTTGGCAAAATCCTCGTATTTATCAACCCCTGTCACATCCTCAAACTTTGCAGGAGGAGCTTTGTAATCCAGCGCAATATAATCCAAAAACCCTTCTTCCAAGAACGAGCCGATAATCTCTGGACGCAGGCCATTTGTATCGAGTTTAATCTCATAGCCCATCGCTTTAACATCACGGATAAAATCAGGCAGGCCGGGATAAATGGAAGCCTCTCCACCGGTCAAGACAACTCCGTCCAGCAGCCCCTTGCGTTTTTCCAGAAATGCCATCACCTGATCGACAGAGCCTCGCCCTTTTCCCATGACCAGAGCCGGATTATGGCAGTATGGGCAGCGCATATTACAGCCTGAAAACCACACAATACAAGCTGTATGATCGGGAAAATCGAGCATAGTAAAAGGAGTTACACTATAGATAGGCAGTATAGTCATGGGTTTAGACCCTAATCATACCCCTGTGAAGAGATTTCCAGTATCGACCCATTCTTCAGTAAAGTGCTTGCGCTCTTGGTGTTCGCCCTGCTTGCCTGTGTTGAAGCTATCAACCGGGCGGAAGTAGCCCATAACGCGGGTCCAGACCTTGGTCTTCTTTTTACATTTCGGACAAATCGGTTGCTCACCGTTAAGATAGCCATGCTCATCACAAACAGAGAACACAGGCGTTACAGTGATATAAGGCATTTGGTAATTGCTAATCACCTTTTTAACAAAACGTTTACAAGCTTCGGCGCTCGATAATTTCTCGTTCATGTATAAGTGTAAAACCGTACCGCCAGTGTATTTACACTGCATTTTGTTTTGTAAATCCAAGGCTTCGAACGGGTCATCTGTATAATCAGCCGGAAGTTGTGATGAATTGGTGTAATATACATTTTCACCGCAACCGGCTTGAAGGATATCCTCATAACGTTTCTTGTCTTCCTTGGCAAAACGGTATGTTG
>JAGLKL010000312.1 GCA_023141075.1 Alphaproteobacteria bacterium | reverse complement strand
GCACTCGTAACCTCAAAGTGATATTGAGTCTCGGGGTTGTCTCACATAATGCTGTTGTGAAAGCGAGCAGCAATAAGCAATCAGCTTTCAAATTTACTCACGGCAAAGCACATGACATAGGCGACAGACTGACCTTGGTAGATTGCTATCACTGCTCACGCTATAACACTAACACTCGCCGCCTTAGCACGGAGATGTTTGAGGACGTTTTTAAGACGATCAAAGGGATGTTGTAAATATTTGACAATGTAGGAATTGTGTCCTATACTTAGCCTCATGGCTAATGATAACAACATAGAAAACAAAACCCCCAAACAGCTCTTCAAAGCAGAGCCGGAGAGATTGGTTTGCACGCGCCAAACTCATTGGGGTCGTAACGGTATAATGAAGTGTGAAATTTCCCAAAACACCTGCGCTAATCGGCTAAGTAATTGGCCAAATAAACAAAAACTCCCGCAAACCTCTGCAAACAAACTATACAAACTTGCTTATTCTTCCTTAATCAGGGAAAACCAAGAATTTTTTGTCGATGGGATTTTACACCCCTCTTGAGCCCTCTTCCCCTGTTTGCGGATTGAAAGCTTCGCGTCTTAAAATTAGCTTGTTAAGAGCATGAACATAGGCGCTGGCGCTGGCAACAAGTGTATCAACATCTGCGGCGGAACCCATAACTGTTTTGCCGTTTTCCTCAAGGCGTACATGAACTTCGGCCTGCGCGTCTGTCCCGCCTGTCACGGCCTTAACCTGATAGAGCTGAAGCGTGGCTTCCTCATGCGGGAAAATCTCGCGGATAGCCCTAAAGATTGCGTCAACAGGCCCGTTTCCTTCTACCTTTGCAGATTTCTCCTCTTCTTCTATTGAAAGAGTAAGTTCGGCTGTTTGCGGCCCGTATGTACCGGCACGTACATCCATAGAAATAAACTTGATCAAGTCGTTCTCACCAACGATATGATCTTCAACCAAAGCAATCAGATCGTCTTCAAAAACTTCGCGTTTACTGTCAGCCAGTTTTTTAAAACGCTCGAAAAGTTCCGCCAGTATGTTATCGCCCAGTTCATAACCTAGCTTTTTAAGGCGCTCGCGGAATGCATGTGAGCCTGAATGCTTACTCATGACAAGCTTACTTTCACCAAGTCCGATGCTCTCAGGGGTCATGATCTCATAGGTGTTGGCATTTTTGAGCATGCCGTCCTGATGAATACCGCTGGCATGGGCAAAGGCATTAGCACCGACGATGGCTTTGTTGGGTTGCACAG
>JAGLKL010000311.1 GCA_023141075.1 Alphaproteobacteria bacterium | reverse complement strand
TGTTTGTGCTATTATTTTATTCAGGTTTATTCTAGACTTTTCCCGTATTTTATCCATGATATAGACATAAGAGGGCTAAGAGTCGTACAGTAGAAGGAAATAAATCCCATATAGTAATCAATTCGTTGTTTTTTTGATTGTGCCTTGGTGAATTGAGAGAAAGATGGTGATATGAGAGATGAAGATTTCGGATTGGTACTTACCATAAACAGAGTTGACGAGAAGAGAATTTTATTTCCAGAATCAGTTAAAAAACTATCACTTGGTTTTGATGATTTCAGCGATAAATATGCAAAAGTTTTTTCATGAAAATACAGAATAAGACATCAGAAAAAATTCCTATAAGTGTTTTAGTCATCACTAAAAATGAAGAGGCACGAATTGCTCGTTGTCTGGACTCTGTTTCGGCGTTTTCTGAAGTAATAGTAATAGATTCCCAAAGCTCTGATCGGACAAGGGAAATAGCCAAAAAATATAACGCTAAAGTTGTTGATTTTATATGGAACAAGTCTTACCCAAAAAAGCGGCAGTGGTGTATTAATACCCAGAATATTGGCTATGACTGGATATTCTGGCTAGATGCGGATGAAGTTGTAACAACTCGGTTTCTTGAAGAAATTAGAGATATAACCAAAAATGGCCTACCGTATTGCGGGTATTTTGTTAAAGGACAGTATGTTTGGAAGGGGATACCCTTAAGACATGGGTTGCAAAACAATAAGCTGGCTTTGTATCACAAATCAATGGTTGAATTCCCGCAAGTCGATGATCTTTATATAGAGGGCATGGGAGAAATCGAGGGGCATTTTCAGCCGATAAAAAAACAAGGCTATCAAGATAGGTTAATTGGCCAAATTTATAACCCGATTTTACATTATGCATATGAGGATGAGGGGGCGTGGAAAGTTCGACATGAACGCTATGCGCATTGGGAAGCACAGATGATTGAGAGTGATGCTTATCCAAAAGACCCGGTTTTGTGGCGTGAACGGCTAAAGAGACTAACACGCAGGAGCCATCTTAAACCGTTTTTGATGTTCATTTATTCCTATGTTTTTAAGCTTGGTTTCCTAGACGGGAAGGCCGGGTTGGATTTTGCTCTAAGCCGGAAATCTTATTGCGATATGGTTATAAGAAACCTTACAAGATCATAGTACTATTCTTAAGTGAAACTACTATAGCACAGGTTTTAAGGAAAATGATTTCTGTACCGTTGATAAAATATGTATTTAAGGCAGCTTTGCGTGACAAGCTTATGTTATCGC
>JAGLKL010000310.1 GCA_023141075.1 Alphaproteobacteria bacterium | reverse complement strand
ATGGTGATGCGATTGCCTGAGGGTGATCGCTATAGCTATTCTTTGGCAAAAATGAGGGCTAATCTATCTGTTGGTATGGGTGGGCGTGTGGCTGAGGAAGTGATCTTTGGCAAGGAATTTGTAACCAATGGTGCTTCGGGCGATATTCAGCAAGTAAGCGCTATGGCACGTGCTATGGTCATGGAATGGGGGCTTAGCGATGAGATCGGTATGGTGGATTATAGCGATGACCCTGCTTCATATAGTAAAGCCCGTATTTCGACAAGCATGTCTAATAAAATAGATTCTGAAGTGCGTAGGTTTATTGACGAAGGATATGAACGCGCCAAGAAGATTATCACGGGTAATATCGATGATTTGCACATCATTGCCAAAGCTTTGCTTGAATATGAATTGCTTTCGGGTGAGGAGATAAAAGCATTGTTGCGCGGAGAGCCGATTATACGTGATGACTCGATTGCGCAGAATGATAGCGGTAAATCCCGTTCTTCCGTACCAAGCGGTGGAACGGTGCCTAACGTCGGTGGCTCAGAAGAAAATGTTATCGCTTAGGTTTTTTTTGTTACCCCATTTAAATTAGTGCATTTAACCTAGGGTCAGGACCTGTTAATTTAAACAGAATTGTACATAATTAATAGGTTCTGACCCTAATTTAATGTATTATAGAAATTCACGTACACATGCACGTGTTTTGAGTTATTGGGTTGAAGCATAATGAGAAAAGGTTACAGCGATCCCGGGTTTGTTAACGAGGCTAAGATTGGCCTCAACGATCTTATTCGTGCAGCTTACCGTAATGCAGATATTGTATTAATTGGAGACGGAGATCATTCAGAAGATGATTTGCTCGAGCATTTTGGTAAATCGAAATCTGCAGTTACGTTGGCTGAGTCTGGTGTTTCACATATGTTTATTGAATTGTCGTTAGAGCTTCAATATTTTGTAGATCGTCTTGCAAGTGGCGCTGTTGATAAGGAGCAGTTTATTAAAGAAGGGATAGAGGCAGGTTTTGACGCGCGGTATCGTGATAATAATGAGGTTCTGGGTGAGATTGCCGATATCGTTGAAAGGGCAAGCCAAGTGGGCATAAAAGTGCACTGTGCTGATTTAGGTAATGGTTGTGATGAGGGGGCTTTGGCAAATACTATGAGTCGTCGCTTAAATGAGGGAGAATATCCAAATCAAGTAACTCATGACACGGTCAATGCAGCGTATAAAAAATATTTTGGTGCGCGTTTGGACGATCGTGGGTTGGCTGAATTTATTAA
>JAGLKL010000031.1 GCA_023141075.1 Alphaproteobacteria bacterium | reverse complement strand
GTATCACACGCTCTAATTCCGCTAAATAATGAATTCCCGACCCATAAGGATATGCGCGAACTACCGGTTGCCAAGTTTCTCGAAGAGCGTTGCGAACAACCCTGCTCTTTCTATGTTTTTCATACAGATATAGAGATTATGCCCTCTACGGCAGCAATCATGGATTACGAGTTTGCATCGCGCTTTTGCACATTCTGGCCTATGCCGGAGCTGGTAAAAAACTTGCAAAGTGATGATCCGCAAATCCGTAAAAACGCACTAAAAGCAAAAGAAAAATACTCACGTTATATTCTAGAAGACATGCAATACCATAAACCGTCCCTGCTCATTACATTAAAAGAGATCCTTGTGCCAACCAGTGATGTCCCAATAGATTTTATGAAGTTTTTTGGAGAATATAAGCCATTGCGCAACTATATAAAAAAGCACTACACACAAGACAGAGATTTTGAATTCGACCGCAGCGTTTACTTCAAAGGCACAACGATGGAATACCCGTTCACTATCTATTACGATGTTTACACCCGAAAAAACCAAGAATAAAAACTACTCGGTTTGGCTGGATTCATCTGATTTCTTGTTAAATACAAAAAATGACGAAGCACAATAATTCCATACAAATGAAACAAGCGAAGCCAGTACTTTTGCCGCGTACACCCAGACAAAAAAGTTGGCAACAAAAATAGTCAGTGTACTAAGTACCATCCCCATTGCATTAACCAGCGCGTAAGTAGCGGCCTGTTTATGCCACTGCTCTTTATCCAGCCGCTTAAACGTCCATGTGGCATTGAAATAAAAGCTGTTACACAGCGCGACCATAAAACCGCAAACATGTGCGACCAAATAATAGATTCCAAAAACTTCATACAAAAGAATGAATACAAGAAAATCTATAGCAGTATTCGAGACTCCAACAAGCGTGAATTTCCCTATACTTTTGTAATGACTTTTAAGAACATCTCGCATAAGTTTCTCTTTGTGAATTTTATTACGACCCTATTTTAAGAATTAAGGATTAAGGCTGTGCTAACCAAACTTAGGCCAGAATTTAAATATTCTCCGCTCCTGACGATCTCCATTCTTATGGCATTCCTGATTGTCTGGTCAACTCTTTATTTACGGATTCACATAGATGCTGATATAGGCTGGCTGCTTGAATGTCTTGATCGTTTTATGGCCGGAGGAACTTACACCAACGACTTCTATGAAACCAATCCACCGCTAAACTTCTGGATATATCTTCCCGCCCATATATTCTACACTTACTTTGCCTTAGACCCAAAACTATCCGTTTTTGTAAATGTGCTTTCATACTTGATGATTTCCAACCTGACCTTTTTCTATCTATTGCGAAAAGAAAAACATGTAAAAGCACTGGATCTTTTTGTCATTATAAGCGCCCTTCTCATGGCACAAAGCTGGGCAACAGGAGACATTTACGGCTTGAAAGACCACTTGATATCGTCTTTTTTGCTTCCAATTTCCCTTTATCAGTACAGGTTAACACGCAGCTTAAAATCCGGGACAATACTAGCTACAAGCAGTATTATCTTGGGCGGAATTGCCATTTGTCTAAAGCCCCATTATGCATTTATCCCGGCATTGTTCTTTGCCCACAGGCTCTACACCACCCGTTCCCTTACAAAATGTATAACCGCGCCCGATTTCTGGGGCATGCTCATAATCGGTATAGCCTACTTTGTCGCTATATACCTATCAACACCCGAGTTTTTTGATATCCTGCCACAGGTTATATCCGTATATAGCGTTGAAAAACCATTCCCCCTAAGTGATCGTTATCACTACATTCTTTATGCACTTTTTGCATCGCTTGGCGCTTATTTCTTATTTTCTGATAGTGACCAAGAAATTTTAAAAAAGAGTGTATATTCCCTCTCCGCACTGTCTCTAGTTTGCCTCGTCCCCTATATTCTCCAAAACAAAGGCTATCATTCTCATTCCCTTCCCCTGCTCTGTTTCGGTGCATCTGCCGCATTTATTATGATCTACGGTATGATAAAAGAATTAACCAAAAGCAAAAGCGACATCGCACTTTGGGGCGCATGTGCTGCTATGGTCGTGCTCTTTGGTGGGTATACATATGGCAACAAAGTCTCAAAACTCACCAAAAAAGAATTTCTGGCCATGCCCATAGTTAAAACGATTGATGAACTGGCATGGAACGACACATACACAATAATGTACGAGGTTCATAGTCTTGCCAATCTTCCAAAAATGTCATCACTTAAAAGCGGCACGCGTTTCGGTGCTTTATGGCCACTCACCGGCCTAGCCATTCTGGTCAATAAAACCGAAGACCCGGAAATGCGCAAAAAATACAAAAAGAAAATGTACGAATATGTAGACATGATGGCCAAAGACATAAAACGCAACAAGCCCAGCGTAATTCTGATCCCGCAATATCCGACACCCGAAACGCTGGAACCAAATAAGGATTATTATAACTTCCTCATGAAACATGAAAGCTTTAAAGAAAATATGAGCAACTATACATTCTACGACACAGTTGTTTTTGATACATCATACGCCCCTGAAGGTAAAAACATGGATCCTTTAAAACTTGTCCCTCACGACATATATGTATTAAAACACGATAACACCCTATAACGGCAGCAGGAGAAAATGCAGTGTTAGAAAAACTCTCAAAAGAATTAGAGCAACAATATAAATACCCTCCTCTCGTTACATTCAGTATAATAGCAGTATCCCTTATCGTCTGGACGACAATTTATTTGCACAGCCACATAGATGTAGACACATCCTGGTTACTTCAGTGTCTGGAACGTTTTCTTGCAGGCGGAACATATATAAACGACTTTTATGAAACCAACCCCCCTCTAAGCTTCCTGATATATCTTCCGACCTACCCCCTATATACTTATCTGGATATAGACCCGAAACTATCGGTCTTTATAACTCTGGCTCTCTATCTGGGAATAGCCGATTACATCTTGCTACGTCTTTTACAAAAAGAAGAAAACATAAAAGCGCAGGATTTACTGATCATCATGACCAGTCTACTCCTAGCACAAAGCTGGGTAGCTGGCGTGTCTTTCGCAGCCAAAGACCATCTGATATCGGTTTTCCTTCTACCATTGTCACTCTATCAATTCAGATTGACACGAGGATTAAAAACAGGAACGCTTCTGGCTACCGGCAGCGTAATTTTAGGCGGACTGGCTATTTGTTTAAAACCTCACTATGCAATAATTCCGGCGCTGTTTTTTGTGCATAGACTCTATACCACCCGCTCTCTTCCAAGATGCATAACCACACCGGATTTCTGGGGCATGCTAATAATCGGTGTATCTTATTTTTTTATTGTCTTACTACTCACACCGGAATTCTTTGATCTTCTACCACAGATCATATCTTTGTACAGCGTAGATCAACCATTTCCCCTATCAATGCGGTATTATTACGTGGTCTATGGCATATTTGCTGCCATCAGTGCACCATTCATATTTACCGATAAGTCCCAAAGCATATTAAAACACAGCATTTACGCCTTATCGGCACTAAGCCTACTCAGCATGATCCCTTTTATCCTACAGGACAAAGGTTTTCACTATCAGGCATTACCAACTTTTTGTTATGGCGCAGCAGCCGTTTTCATCGCTATTTATGGTTTTGCGAAAGAAATCCTGCATAGCAAAAACGATATATCCTTATGGGTTGCCATTGCAGCTATAATCCTCGTTTTTGGAACAACCATTCGCGACTATAAAAAGCCGGCACCATCCAAAGACCAAGTCATGGCTCTTCCTTTAATTGACGCAATTGATGAGTTGGCATGGAACCGCGTCTACGTCGATTACTCTTTCAAACATAAATTAGCCTACCTGCCTAAAATATCTTCCCTTAGAAATGGTTCTCGCTTTGGTGAGATTTGGCCACTAACCGGACTGACTATCCTTGCCAACGATTCAACAGACCCGGAAGAACGCAAGGAAATAGGAAATCAAAGATATAAGATAGTGGATTTGATGGCTGCAGATATGAAGCACTATAAACCCAGCGTAATCCTGATACCGCAATACCCCGACCCCAAAACAGACAAGCCCGCCAAACATTACTACGAATTTCTGATGAAACATGAAGAATTCAGAGAAAACTTAAGTAACTATACTTATTACGATACAATCTTATTTTCGCGTGATTCTTCCTTAGAAGCAACAAGCGCAAATCTCGAAAAAGAGACCGATCAGATTATTCCTCACGATATATATTTATTGAAACGTGATAACATACTATAACTTGTAAGAAATCTAGAGTCAGGACAAGTCATTAACAGCAATTTAGGGGCGTATTTACCCATGACAACAAAAAAATCTTCTACGTCTTCTTCAACATCTAAAAGAGAAACCCTGTCCTTCGTTATACCTTGTTACAACGAAGAAGAGATGATTGATCTGTGCCATGAAGAAATCACCAAAGTCACCGACACCCTGCCCTATAACATAGAATTTGTTTATGTCAATGACGGCAGCAAAGATTCAACTCTGGAAAAACTCTGCGCTTTACGCGAAAAAGACGAGCGCGTAATCATAATTAATTTATCACGGAACTTCGGTAAAGAAGCCGCCATGACTGCAGGAATAGACCTTGTTTCAGGTGATGCACTGATAATTCTCGACGCTGACTTACAAGACCCGCCGAAACTTATCCCCGATCTTATCAAGATGTGGAAAGAAACCAATGCCGATGTCGTTTATGGTCAGCGGACAATGCGCGAAGGAGAAACATGGTTTAAAAAAATCTCGGCCAAAGGCTTTTACAGCATTATGAGTTTCATCGCCCACCGGGTTGAAATCCCGAAAAATACAGGCGATTTCCGCTTGATGAATAAGCGCTCTATTGAAGCCCTGCGCCAACTAAGAGAAAAGCACCGCTTTATGAAAGGCTTGTTTGCTTGGATCGGTTACAAACAAGTCGCATTGCCTTACAATCGTGCGCCACGCGTCGCAGGTTCTACCAAATGGAATTATATAGGCCTGTGGAATCTGGCCATGGAAGGAATCGCAGGGTTCAGCACCGTGCCCCTAAAAGTTGCCGGTTTCTTCGGTTTACTGATTTCCTTTCTCTCTTTTATGTTCGCTATTTTCATCATCATCAGAACAATAGTGGGTGGCGTCGATGTCCCCGGTTACGCATCATTAACAGTGATGATCTCCTTTTTAAGCGGCTTACAGCTTTTAAGCATAGGCATACTCGGAGAATATGTCGGACGCATTTTCGGCGAAGCAAAAAAACGCCCCATCTATTTTATCGAACATATCTACAAATAATCTACAGATATGAGGACAGAATAGATACTGACCCTAACACCCCTTCCCCTGAAGGAAGGAACGCGTTATGATTTTTTTGGTAAATAGTAATAACATTATTTTTCTTATGGTTTTGTCTGTCTAACTCATGCCCACCCTACTCTAGGAAAATTCAAAAATTTAGAAAGAGCTGTCTTAAAAATGAATACCAAAAAAATCATGCCAGAATCTGGAAAGAAATACCGTCTGATAACACGCAGCGATATGGACGGACTTGTATGTGGCGTTTTGCTCAAAGAGCTGGAATTGATCGATGACATATTATTTGCCCACCCCAAAGACATGCAGGACGGTTTTATCGATGTCACAAAAAATGATCTCACGACCAACCTTCCTTATAACGCAGGCGCATATCTGGTCTTTGACCACCATGCCAGTGAGACGACCCGTATAAAAGGACAGCCGGATAATCACATTATGGATACAGATGCCCCTTCCGCAGCCCGCGTGGTTTATGATTATTTCGGAGGCAAAAAAACTTTCCCGAGAATTTCAGATGATATGATGGAAGCAGTAGACAAAGCCGATTCCGCCCAATTTACCAAAGAAGAAATTCTGGCTCCTGAAGGATGGGGGCTACTGAGTTTTTTGATGGACGCACGTACCGGTCTTGGCCGCTTCCGCGATTTCAACATCTCCAATTACCAGCTTATGATGAAGCTGATCGATTTTTGCCGTGACCACAATAATATCAAAGATATTCTCAATCTTCCCGACGTTAAGGAACGCATAGATCTATACTACACACACCAGATCAAATGCCGCGAACAAATAGAGCGCTGTAGCACAGTGTATAATAATCTGGTTGTGCTCGATTTACGTAAAGAAGAAACGATTTGGGCAGGAAACCGCTTTATGATTTATGCCCTTTTTCCGCAATGTAATATTTCCATTCATGTTATCTGGGGCAAGAATAAACAAAACACCGTTTTCGCAACCGGTAAATCCATTCTTGATCGCTCCAGCAAAACAGATATCGGAGAACTTATGCTCAAATATGGCGGGGGCGGACACCATGCAGCCGGCACTTGCCAGATTTCAAATATGCAGGCAGAAGACGTCCTGCAAGAACTGCGCGAACAAATTAATCAGGACGGTTAAACAACAAGATATTTATATGTGTCTATTGCATAATATACTTGGCTATGGCTTGACTATACCAATTACATCGCAAACAGAAACCCCGGACTCGCGCCGGAAGCGCCTAACAAATATCATTAGCCATGCCAATACGCACTGCCCCTATTACAAAGATAAATATTCTGCTTTTGTTAACGGTGAAAAAGACTTCACAGATGAAGAGTTCGATTATGCATTCTCCCATCTCCCCATAATTGACAAGCGTCAGCTCAATATCCACAATAAAGAGTTTTGCTCAGACGAACTGGAAGGCAAAAAAGAACTCTTTACCAAAGACAGCCCCCCTTCTTTCTGGACATTATTAAAACGCTGCTTTTACAAAAAAGATTTTACAACCTCGCTATCATTAGGCGGGTCATCAACACAGCGATGGCTTGATTATCACGATAGTAAGATCTACGCCGGATCAATCCTCCATGCCTTAAACAAGAATGGATGGAAACGTGGACAAAACTTTGTCGCCTTCATGCCAAAAAACTCATATTTCACCAATGATTTTGCCCAGCGTAACAACGTCCTGTACCACCTCTTCGGCCTAACCGTATTGCCTTTTGAGGACATCACCGCAGATACCGCCGGACAACTTCTGACCACGCTCAAAAATACAAAAGCAACCTCACTAATAACAATCCCCCATGCATTGCAACGCATAGCCCATATCATGTACGAAGAGAACATTGCTCCATACGAACCTCTCCGATATATCAACATCAGTGGCGCTTACTTTCCCGATTGCAACAAAACATTTATTCAGACAATGTTCCCCGGCAGCGATATTCAGTGCAGTTACGGCACAGCAGAATGCGGCATGATTGCCCACCAATCTTCTTTGAGCAGCTTCGATTACAGTGTATTAAACAACTATGTCTATCTTGAACAAGGCTCCGGCAATTCAATCCTTGTCACCACGTACCACCAAAAGGCCTTCCCTTTGATCCGTTATAAAATCGAAGATATGGGACGCGTTATTAATTATGATGACGGATCGCAGAAAATCACATTTCTTGAGGGGCGCAACACCGACTACCTGATCGGCGCTGACGGCTATATGTACTTCCCCTCGTTTTTTAACATCTTCATTAACGAATTGAACAAAGCCTTAAACGATCCGATCATTGATTTTATACTGCGTCATAAAGATGACAATTTAGGCAATCCCCATCACCTTGATATAAGTTTTGTTCTTTCTGACCATACAAAAAAAGAAAAAATCAGAAAAACAGTCATTGAAGTGCTAAAACCGGTCTTTACCAATTACAGGCTCATTACCGTTTCCTTCCCACACCATATTGAGCACGACTTTGCCGCTAAATATAAAATAATCAGCCCGAAAGATGACCTGCCTGATAAACTCGGAAGTTACAAGAAATTTAAGGAAATCCAGCCCAAACCGTCTAAAGAGCAAAATAGTGCTATAATTCTGGACAAGGCACAAAAGAAAAAGGTCTCTTAAACTTATGAACCAAGACAATGCCTCTTTTTCTGTCACATTGCCCCGCGCCCTCATAAAAGGGGGAACAATCGGCGTATTCGCACCATCGAGCTGGGTCGATGCTGAAGATATGGAACGATCCAGCCAACATATGGAAAATCTTGGCTATAAGACGTTTATCCACCCTCAGACCTATGAACGCAAAAACCAGAGCGCAGGAAACGTGCTGCAAAAAGCCTTGGCTTTTCAGGGATTGTGGCAACGCGAGGATATCGACGCACTCTGGGTAGCAGGAGGCGGCAACGGATGCTTACACCTGCTCAACGCCCTGAAATTTGCGCCACTCAAACGCGGCACACCCAAACCTGTTATCGGCTTTAGCGATGCCACAGCCTTGATTAATGCACTATACGCCCATACCGGGATCACCACTTTCCACGGCCCGGTCTATAAAAACCTGCATAAATATAACAAAGAGCAAATGGCTCACCTCCTTTCTCTGCTTGGTGGCAAAGAAAATGTAAGCTATCCGCTACACACCGATACTGTCCTACATGAAGGCAAAGCTTCAGGACGACTTGTTGGAGGAAATTTGAGCTTGTTCCAATATCTGCCGCAAACCATGCCTTGTAATTTTTGTGACAAAGCCATCCTCTTCCTTGAAGACTGTAATGAAGAAATCAGCCGCATTGATCGTATGCTCATGCAACTACGTCGCTTGGGCGTTTTTGAAAAATCATCTGCAATCGTCTTTGGAGAATTCACAAACCTTCAGGATACAGGCCGTCCTTACGGCTACACACTGGAAGACATCATCCGCGAACACATAGAAGGTCTGGATATCCCCGTGCTCTATAATATGCCCTTTGGCCATGATAAGAATTTATACAGCTTCCCCATCGGCGCATCTGCCTCGATCGACACAACTGATCTTTCATTCAAAATAGAAAAAAGCGCTACAATTTAAGAGCCTTGTACCCCTTCACATAAAAAGCCTCATGCCTGCTCCAGAAGTCACGATGCGATAGAAGCTTCCCGTTATTAGACAAGAATAATTCACTCATGCCTTCAAATGAAACCTCCTGCTCACCTTTACCCGTCGAAAAAATCATACTCCAATACATATAGGCCACATCCTCACGACGCCCCCAAGAAAAATCATGCACCCGGTAGTGCAAAGAACTTTTGTCTTTAGCGTTCTTCTCATACAAGAAAAAACGCCCTTTCATCAAAGCTTTAAATCCGCCGACCCCCATCACTTTTTGATATGGATCTTCAAAAATAAAACCCTCATCCAATAATGGGTCAAACAGCGACAAAGAACGCGCCGTCGCTTTTTCGAACAGCTCAATATAATCTTCCAGAGGTTTCTGCAACGTTAAATGAGAGGCTATCATATGGCGATATTACCCTCTTGCTGACATGCCGACAAGCCGTCCGATAATGCTTATTTAACAGCGTTTTACCATAAGAATAATATTTATTATGTAAATTTTTTACCTTTTCCACATCAATCCGGTTGAAAAATTGTGAATTTTTTGCTATACTCCGCGCTATGTCAAGTTAATAGGGGCATCACATAGAAGTAAGAGCAACCTTTCTTGCCATGATTTTGGTTGCTCCATTTTTTTCACTTCTATTCTAGCCTACTTGATTAAAAATAAAAGCGAGTAAAAGAAAACACGAAAAAAGGAAAAGGTAATAGCATAATGGCAAATAACGATACTTTTAATTTTAATACTGGTGACTGCGTTGTATATCCTGCACACGGTGTAGGTCAAGTTGAAGGAATTGAAACACAAACAATTGCGGGTATGGAACTCAGCTTATACGTCGTTAGCTTTGAAAAGGATCGCATGCGTCTGAAAATTCCTGTAGCAAAAGCCGAAACATCCGGCCTTCGTAAACTCAGCACTACAGCACATCTTGATGATGCTCTGGAAACATTGAAAGGCCGCTCACGCGTCCGTCGCACAATGTGGAGCCGCCGTGCACAGGAATACGAAACAAAAATCAATTCCGGTGATCCGGTTTCTATCGCTGAAGTTTTGCGCGACTTGAAGCGCAGTAACGACGATACCGAGCAATCTTACTCTGAGCGTCAGATCTACCAGTCTGCGCTGGAAAGACTTGCCCGCGAAGTAGCCGCTGTTGACAACATCCCGGAAAACAAAGCCACTGAAAAGCTGGAAGACATTATGGGTAAAATCAAACAGCCCGCCGCTAACTGTGAAGATGGCGTACTTAACCTCGAAGAAGAACAAGAGGCAAAAGCTGCTTAGGGTCAGGATCTAATTAATTATATCCATTCTGCGCACGCATAATTTTTGAAAAGATGTTCCGTGAAAAACGCGCAGGTCATAGTGGTTCTATTACCAAGCGGTTTTCACGAACAGATACAAAAATTTGCAGCGCCCTGACGGGTTTAAATTTACAGGTAAACTATCATCTTTTTTGTCTCTTGAATATGCTTCGGCATGTCCTGCGAGCCAAAAAATCGATCCTTTACCTGTAAATTTAAACAGAATTGTACATAATTAATAGGTCCTGACCCTAGGTTAAGCCGGTTGAATAATAATCTATAAAAGCGCCGTAATAACGGCGCTTTTTTGTTTACGTATCCTAGGAGGGTCTAAACCTACAGACTAAAGTGGTTCTGGCGCAACTGGCTCTAATTTACCAATTGGCTCTA
>JAGLKL010000309.1 GCA_023141075.1 Alphaproteobacteria bacterium | reverse complement strand
GCACTACTGTCCGGTTTAAAGTGCTGGACAAGTTGCATGATATTGATTCTACTTGTTTTTATAGCTTAAACCGCGTTCTAGACGCAAAACAGGAGAGCAATATCATGCAACACCAAAATAGCGTATTTCATTCACTTATCAAGCATATTCCATGGACAGAGTTTGACAGGATTGTATTGACACAAAAATCTGACTTTCGCGTACGTCAACTTGATACAAAGAGTCAGTTTCTTGCTATGCTTTATGCACAGATGTCAGGAGCGTCCTCGTTGCGTGAAATTGAAGCCGGTTTAAACAGCCACAAAGCACGTCTTTATCATATCGGTGCAAAAAAAGCAGCACGCTCTACACTTTCTGATGCTAATGCGAACAGGCCATGGAAAGTTTTTGGAGAACTCTTTACTCACATGGTATTGATTTCAAACCGGAAAAGCCGTCGCAATATGTCTGACGCTGTTCGGATTATTGACGCTACGAAGATAAAATTATCAGGTTCCGGTAGTCAATGGGCTAGGTTCAGTGATGACTTTTGTGCTGCTAAAGTTCATCTTGTCTATGATCCTAACGATGCTCTGCCGCTTGAGGCCAATATCACACCATTCAATGTCAATGATATTACACCTGCTAAAGAGTTAAAAATTGAAACAGGAGTCACTTATGTCTTTGACCTTGGCTATTATGATTACGGCTGGTGGGCAAAAATGCACAAACAGGGTTGTTACTTTGTTACCAGACTTAAAAAACACACGGAATTATCAAAAACAACTGATATAGAAACGGAGAAAGGCTCAAATATTTTATCCGAACATATTGGTTTTTTACCGAAACGTAGAGGGCACGGACGTGTAAATCCAATGGATGCACCATTAAGAGAGCTTAAAGTTCGTATTTCTACAGGTAAGATTATCAGGATCGTTACAAATGACCTTAATGCTCCTGCCAATGACATAGCAGAACTTTACAAACAGCGATGGCAGATTGAACTGTTTTTTAAATGGGTTAAGCAAAACTTGCAGATAAAGCATTTGCTAGGACGTTCTGAAAATGCTGTGCGTATTCAGGTGTTTACAGCATTGATTGCATACCTTCTTTTAAAGATAGTTTACGAAAAACAGTCCTCTGTTAAATCCGCAAGCACTTTTACACATCTGATTTGTCTTAATCTCATGCACCGGAAATCTGTAGAATATCTAAATAAACCATACATTCCACCACCTGCAGACCTACGCCAGTCAACTATGAAATTCTATGAAAGTTAAACCGGACAGTAGTGCA
>JAGLKL010000308.1 GCA_023141075.1 Alphaproteobacteria bacterium | reverse complement strand
CCGGTAAACCCCTGACAAATAACCTTTGTGTCTTTGTTAACAAGTACTGACATATCCCTACGCCGCCTCCTGAGCTTTTTTCGTAGCTTCAACGATTTTCCTAGCAGCATCTTCCAGATTATCCGCAGAAATAATCGGCAAACCTGACGCCGCCATTAGCTCTTTGCCTTTCTCGACATTAGTCCCTTCAAGACGTACAACCAGAGGAACAGAGAGATTCACCCCTTTAGCGGCTGCAATCACGCCTTGCGCGATAATATCGCATTTCATGATCCCGCCAAAAATATTGACCAATATGCCCATAACATTGGGATCAGACAGGATAATCTTGAAAGCAACACTCACGCGCTCAGCCGTCGCACCGCCACCGACATCCAGAAAATTCGCAGGCTCCCCGCCATGCAGCTTAATAATATCCATTGTTGCCATGGCCAACCCAGCGCCATTAACCATACAACCTATATTCCCGTCTAAGCGCACATAAGACAGTTCATTGTCTGAAGCTACCTTTTCATTCTCATCTTCATCAGATTCATCACGCATCGCGAAGATCTCTTTCTGGCGGTACAAAGCATTAGGATCAAACTTCATTTTTGCATCCAAAGCCATTATCTCATCACCGACCAGAACCATCGGATTAATCTCTATAATCGTCGCATCCATATCTACATAAGCCTTATATAAATTGGAGAAAAACCGGGTAGCATTCTTAACCTGTGCACCCTTCAAACCAAGCCCTAAAGCCAGCTTACGACAGTGGAACCCGGAAATCCCTACAGCCGGATCAATCGAAACCTTGATAATTTTCTCAGGAGATTTTTCCGCCACCTCCTCAATATCCATCCCCCCTTCGCTGGAGACCATAAACGTCACCCGGCTCAATGAGCGATCCAGAACCACCGAGCAGTAATATTCCTTCTCAATATCCACCCCGTGCGTTACATAAAGCCTCTGCACTTCCTTACCTTCCGAGCCGGTCTGTTTAGTCACCAAAACCTTGCCTATCATAGCCTTAGCCGCTGAACGCACCTCATCAATAGTCTTACATAAGCGCACACCGCCCTTTCCTTGTGGATCATCCGTAAAATGCCCTGCCCCACGCCCACCGGCATGGATTTGCGCCTTAACGACATACAAATCCGTAGCCATAGAACGCGCCGCCTCAACAGCCTCCTCCACACTCATGGCCGGAATCCCCTTCGGAACAGCAACACCGTATTTCTCCAATAATTCCTTGGCTTGATATTCATGAATATTCATGGCAACGAAATAACTCC
>JAGLKL010000307.1 GCA_023141075.1 Alphaproteobacteria bacterium | reverse complement strand
TAATTATCTGGGACAGCCCCTTTTTATTTAGAGACACGACAATACTCTCAACAATTATAGGTAATCACGGAAAGTCTTAACACTACCAGAAAAACATCTTCGTGCAAGTTACTATGAAAAATATATGTACTTTTATACAAGGGCCATGACTAATTAATTTTGTACTTCAGGGAATACAGAAACTTCTCCAACTCTACTGCATCTTCATGCGTAGATTGTGGCCAGAGCAGCTCTATTGTATTATAAAAAGCCTGCGCCCCTTCAATAAACAAGTGATCGCATAACAAGACTTTACGACGTGGAGACAACTGGGAAAATTCCTCAATAATATCGAATGTCCCTCCGGTGGCTTCAATAATTTCGCGAAGACCAGACTTCATGAACATTTTTATTCCCCTTAATCTTCTGTCATTTTTATTATAAAATCTTGCTTACTCTTTAATTTCAATGGCTTCTTTATACACAATTTTGACACAATTGTAAAGGTAGAACGCAAAAACGTAAATAAAACAATAACATGAGAACACAACGAAAAGGATTGCATAGCACAAAAAACACAACCAAAGCGATTTAATCGATAATTCCCCGTATAGTATATAGTAGTTTCACTTAAGAATAGTATAGCTCAGGATTTCATAAAAAGTAGGTTTACCCTCAGTTAACAATTTTATTTACATAACGGGTTTTATCTGTTATATTTTTTACATAATGGCACGTATTGGCTATTATTGGCTGTTATTTTAAATTTATATGATGGAATTGTTATGAGAAAATTATTTGAAACCGAGAGAGAATATGTACGCATCCCTGCCAAGAGTTTTCGAGCTATGCAAGAAAAAATAGTAAAATTAGAATTTCAACTAAGCATGGAAAAAGCAAGCTCTTATTATCTCGCTATTCAAAACAGCAGGGAAATTATGCCGGTAGAACTTCTCTGCCACAAGATCATGAATAATATCAGTTCAGTCAAGCTTTTTAGGAAATATCGAGGCTATACGCAACAAGAGCTTGCCGATAAAATCGGTATAAGCAAAACCATGATCTCCCACATCGAAAACGGAAAAAAACAGGGCTCTGCCCGAACACTGAAGAATATCGCCGATGTTTTGAATATTAATATGGATGAGTTGATACAAGAAAACCGCTCTGAAGATAAAAAAAGCAGCATCTTTTAATGAGCAATATAGAAGATTGTTTAACGAGAATAATATTCCACAACCAGATTCGGTTCCATCTGCACTGCATAAGGCACATCCTCAAGCTTTGGAACACGCAGAT
>JAGLKL010000306.1 GCA_023141075.1 Alphaproteobacteria bacterium | reverse complement strand
TCTTCCTTGGCAAAACGGTATGTTGTGCCTTCAGCCGGTGTGGCCTCAAGGTTATAAAGATTGCCGGTTTCTTCCTGATAGGAGACCAGACGTTCGCGCATATGATCGAGAATATCCAGACTCATCTGGATACCATCTTCATCGGTGATGTCGTGCTCATCATTAGAGAAGTTACGGATCATCTCATTCATGCCGTTCACACCAATCGTCGAGAAGTGATTGCGGAAGAAAGGCAGATAACGCGCTGTATATGGATATAAACCACGGTCATACATTTTCTGCGCAAAAATACGCTTTTTCTCCAGCGTGGATTTAGAAATAGCCATCAAGCGGTCAATCTCAGCCATCAAACCTTCTTTATCGCCTTTAAAACGATAGCCTAAACGTGCCATGTTCAAAGTCACAACCCCGATAGAACCTGTCATCTCTGCCGAGCCAAACAGCCCGTTACCGCGCTTAAGAAGCTCACGCAAATCAAGTTGCAAACGGCAGCACATGGAACGCACTGCGCCGGGAGAATAAGCATCCGGGTTAGGGATACGCTCACCTGTCTTCTCATCGACCATATATTGAGAGCCGATAAAGTTCTGGAAGTAAGACGAGCCGACCTTGGCTGTGTTGTCGAAAATTGCATTAGACACCTTGCTGTCCCAGTCAAAATCTTCGGTCAGGTTGATGGTCGGAATAGGGAAAGTAAATGGCTGGCCATGAGAATCTCCTTCAGTCATCACTTCATAATAAGCAATGCAGATCATCTCCATTTCAGGGGTGAAGTGCTTAAACGTCATATCTTCGAGAGTGCGAATACCCATATCACGCTGCATAGCTCGGTCAAGAAGATCGTTATATATGTCTAGAGAAACGTCATTTTCAATGTCCTTAAACAGGTGCAGATCACTATGAGTCGGGAATTGGGACTGCAAATCTTCAGGTACGGTAATATCGAGTGTGATATTTGTGAACGGAGATTGCCCCCAACGTGCCGGAACATTCAAATTATAAACAAACTGACGTATTGCTTTTTTCACTTCCTTGAAGGAGAGCTTGTCGTAGAATACATAAGGTGCCAGATACGTATCAAAGCTTGAGAAAGCTTGAGCACCCGCCCATTCAGATTGCAAAATACCAAGGAAGTTGCTCATTTGCCCTAAGGCTTCACGGAAGTGACGCGGCGGACGGGAAGAGACGCGACCTCCAACACCGTTGAAACCTTCATTCAAAAGCGCCCGCAACGACCAGCCTGCACAATAGCCGGTCAGGCAGTCTAAATCATGGATATGCACATCACCGTTACGGTGCGC
>JAGLKL010000305.1 GCA_023141075.1 Alphaproteobacteria bacterium | reverse complement strand
CGTGGCCACGCCCAGCATGATCCCGGCAAAGGAAAATCCGGCAATAACCGAGACAAATCCTTCCGCTTTTTTAGAGCGTAGGTATCTCCAGGCAACGGATCTTTCAAAAGTAGAGAGCATTGATCTTTTATACTTCTATAATTTTCTATGGTCTTAGGGGCAGACCCTAAATATTAATACGTTTTACCAATAATGACGACTGTCCCCTCATCTGCAAAAGGCATACAGCGTGTCGTTAATGAATATTCCTTCATAACTTCTTCATACCCCATTTCTTCCATCACGGATACAGGAACACGGACAAAACCGATATTATCTTTTTCAAAATACTTTTTCAGTCCGGCCAAATCATCGGCTTTTGTAGTATGATTTTCCCTGAAAGCTTTGGCGCGAGCAAATAAAGTTTCATGGATATCATCCAGAATACGCGGAATATTTTGAATAAACTCAGCCACGGAAGACGTGGTTTTAGAATCTCTCCCAAGGTCACGTCGGATATATGTCAAACTGCCTTCTTGCATTTCACGTTGGCCAATTTCAACACGTACGGGAATACCTTTTTTGATGGAATTCCACATTTTATCAGGCGTACGCATATCGCGCTCATCAACATGGACGCGCGTATCATGCTCTTTAAGCAGCTTTTTCAATTCATTAATATAGGCTTTAAGCATATCCTCATCCTGTCCTTCACGCAAAATAGGGATGATAACAACCTGATACGGTGCAACGCGTGGAGGCATAATCATACCATCATCATCGCCGTGGGTCATAATCATGCCGCCAATCAACCGTGTTGAAATACCCCAACTTGTCGTGTAGGCAAAATCTTCGCCGCCCTCGCGGTTTTGGAATTTAATACCGATAGATTTGGCAAAATTCTGTCCCAGATTATGCGACGTTCCGGCTTGCAAGGCTTTACCATCTTGCATCATGACTTCGATGGCGTAGGTATTGTCTGCACCGGGGAAACTCTCTTCGGTGGTTTTCTCTCCGGTAATAACCGGCAAGGCCAGATATTCTTCGGCAAAAACGCGGTAAGCTTCAAGCATCTTCAGGGCATCGTCATTAGCTTCTTGCTCACTCTCAAAAGCATTATGTCCTTCCTGCCACAAAAATTCCGATGTGCGAAGGAACATGCGTGTACGCATTTCCCATCGCATAACGTTGCACCACTGATTTAACTTCATGGGTAGATCGCGGTAAGATTGGATCCAGCGTGCCATCGCATCGCCTATAATTGTCTCAGAAGTTGGGCGGACAATATAAGGCTCTTCAAGTTTTCCCGCAGGAACCAGTTCCCC
>JAGLKL010000304.1 GCA_023141075.1 Alphaproteobacteria bacterium | reverse complement strand
CCCGTATTGGCATTTGCACTAATGCGCCAGTCAGAGCCGGAGATATACTCACTCACAGCCTCGCTGCAATCCACATCCGTCCCGCCAAATAAAGGAACAATAGTATCCGTATCCGGATTTGCAGGATGATGCTTAGAAAGACTGGAAACTTTCTGTTCCTCGCGCGCGGAGTCATTGGAAGGAGATAGTTTTTGTGCAAGGGCGTCAGCCATAATATCAGTACCTCTTATTCATTTTTATATTTAGGACTTCAAAGACAAGAAAACTGTACTCCGCACGCGGGCAGAGCTATAATGTCTTTCGTCACTTTTTTGAACCAACCACAAGATGTTGTGGTCATGCTTATAAGGATACACAAAATACCGGATATGAAATTGACCAAAGTCAATTTTTAAAACATTTTTTAGATTCTTCTTTGGATAAAAAAGTGGACGAATCGCAAATAAAAACACATTCATTTTTACCTCATTGTTTATAGAATCCATACAGCTTTGGCATGTCTGGCTTTTTTCGGTGCACAAGAAAAATACGCATCGAATTTACACAAATAAGACGGACAACGAGCTGGTCATGAGACATGATTGTCAAGACTTTTTCTTCACTAATAACCAACATATTTCACTGCGAAAATGACCTTAGATTCGCCAAAATACCATCAAGGTGATTCTCTTTAAAACCATAAGTACGGCATATCTTCGGCAGGAATCCATTAAAGTTGCGCATCAGCAAAACCTCAGGTTTTTTGCAAAACCAAAGTCGTCCATTCGCCGATGTCGTAGCGTGCGCGGTAGGTTAGTTCTTCACCTTCATAGGCGCTTAGAACCAAATCAGATTGATCTGTAAGCATGCCTGAAAGCACGCAATAACCGTTATCATCCAAAACATCGACAAGCGCCGGAGCCATTTCAATGACCGGCCCGGCCAGTATATTAGCAAGAATCAGCTCATAAGGGTTTCTTTTACTAACCTGATGGGTATGAAACCCGTCCCCTACAGCCGTGGATAAACACGTAGAGCCAAGTGTTACACCGTTCAACTCTGTATGACGTTCAGTGACACGGATACTTTCGGCTTGATTATCGACGGCTAGAACAGGGTTTTTCCAGAGTTTCCATGCGGCCAGCGCCAAAATTCCCGATCCCGTGCCCATATCCAGAATATTCCGCGGGCAAACGCCTTTGGCCTTGAGATCGAGCATGGCGTGCATGCACCCTTTTGTTGTTTCATGTTCGCCGGAGCCAAAAGCTGTGGCGGCATCAACTTGCAGCAATATTTGATTTTCCGGTATTTTGCCGTCAAAGTGG
>JAGLKL010000303.1 GCA_023141075.1 Alphaproteobacteria bacterium | reverse complement strand
AAGGCTAATCAATTTCTTTTTGCGCCTGTCTTGTACATTTGCGCAACACTGCTTCCATTTTTGCTCTGGTTATTGTTAGTTCCTTTTTATCAAAGTCTTTTTGCACATGCTCGAAGATGTCCTCAAAGCCCGGTTCTTTCAGGTTGGCCGATATGACTTCTTGCGCATAGGTTTGCACGTCATCTCCCTCAAGTCCGAGCTGCTCAGCAGCCCATAATCCGAAGAGTTTGGCCAAACGCGCTTCAATTTTAAAATCACGTTCGCTGTCTTTGGCAAAGACTTTCTCAAAAACATCTTCACGATCATCAAATATGGTCATAAGTATCCTTACGTATAAAAAAGTAAATAAATGGATTATTCTTAAGTGAAACTACTATATATAGAACATAATCTATTTTGTATTATTAAAAAGGACAACTGCAATGGCCAGACGTAAAAAACTCTATGAAGGCAAAGCAAAAACTCTTTATGAAGGGCCGGAAGCCGGCACTATCATTCAGTATTTCAAGGATGATGCTACAGCTTTTAACGGTGTCAAACATGACATTATTCCGGGTAAGGGTGCTTTGAACAACCGTATTTCGTCACATTTGATGATGTGCCTTGAGTCCATTGGCATTCCCACGCACTTTATCCGCTCGATCAATATGCGCGAACAGCTTGTACGTGCTGTAGAAATTATCCCGGTTGAAGTTGTTGTACGCAATATAGCTGCGGGCACGATATGCAAGAATCTGGGATTGGAAGAGGGTGTGGTTCTGCCTCGTACTTTGGTTGAGTTTTATTACAAAAAAGACGAACTCAATGACCCGCTTATCAGCGTAGATCATATTGTTACTTTTGGCTGGGCCGATCCTTACGAAGTTGAGGAAATGGTTTCCTTGACCTTGCGCGTCAATGATTTCCTAAGTGGTCTGTTTGCCGCTATCGGCTTGAAACTGGTGGACTTCAAACTGGAATTTGGCCGTATATGGGGCGAGCATGGCGAACTTTATATTGTGCTTGCTGATGAGATATCCCCGGATAGCTGTCGCTTATGGGACATGGAAACCGGAGAAAAAATGGACAAAGATCGTTTCCGCCACGATCTGGGTGACTTGATTGAAGGCTATGAGGATATTGCCAAAAGGCTTGGTCTGATTCCCGAAGATAGCATGGTCATGAAAAATGGCGGTGTTGACGAGAAACTTTTCGAGGGGTTGAGGCAGATCGAAAATGAGATGTCAGAGAAACGTAGTTTTCGTGATCTTAAAACAGAAAAGCTAAGGAAAACCTGACACTTTTTACGTAACGTCAGTCGCAATTATTTCTA
>JAGLKL010000302.1 GCA_023141075.1 Alphaproteobacteria bacterium | reverse complement strand
TTGATCGAGAGCAGGCATGGAAAGAGCGTGCATTAAATGACACACGCTATATGGCTAAGCTTCTTAAAAACCATCTTGAAGACAGCCTTGATCTTGGTAAGGGCAACCGCGTGCAGACACGTAATGGTGCACTAACATCGAATTTACGTGGAGCATGGGGATTCCCTGATAAGAACCGTAAGAATGATCGTCATCATGCCTTGGATGCTATTGTCTTGGCTTGTTCAACGCAAAGCATGGTGCAACGATTTGCTAACTGGAATAAATATGAGGAAAGAAAGAAAAATCCGTCAAAGCGTTTGTATCATCCTGATCCATGGGATAATTTCCGCAATGATGCTTTGTCTTCTGTAAGTGATATCTTTGTATCACGTATGCCGGTGCGAAAAGTTACCGGCGCAGCGCACGAAGATACGATCCGTAGTATCCGTAAATCTGATGGGAAAATTATTCAAAGGATAAAACTTAAATCATTAAATCTTACGACATTGGAAAATCTTGTCGATAAAGACCGAAATATAAAACTTTACAACATACTAAAAGAACGCCTGGAGCAGCACGGCAATAAACCGGAAAAGGCATTCGCTGAACCTGTTTATATGCCTGTAAACGATCCATCTAAAACTGCGCCGCGTATTAATTCTGTGCGCGTTGTAACAAAGGAAAAATCCGGCGTTCTCATTAATGAGGGACTGGCTAGTAACGGCGATATGGTGCGCGTGGACGTGTTTAAAAAAGATGGAAAGTTTTATCTTGTTCCTATTTATGTTCATCATTTTGTAGGAGATAAATTGCCTAACAAGGCTATCATTGCTCATAAAGACGAAAAAGAATGGCCGGAGATGGAGGAAAAAGATTTCATTTTCTCACTTTATAAAAATGATCTTGTCTTTATTAAAACCAGAAATAAGTCGTTTTTTAGCTATTATGTTGGGATGGATCGATCCACTGGAGCTATTACCATTAAGGCACATGACAGAGATTCAAGCTTTGGGAAAGGGGGAGTGAATAGGACCGGCGTAAAAACTTTACTTGCATTTGATAAGTATTCTGTGGATTACTTTGGGGATAAGTGCGAAATAAGTAAGGAGAAGCGCGTTGGCTTGGCGCAGTGTGATGGTACAAAATCCTGCGAAACTGTCTCTATCTAAGGGGCAGTTGAGGTTGTGCAATGATGATGGAGAATTCACTCTTCCCATAGAAGATATAACCGCATTAATACTTGAGTCTCCACAAATTACGCTGTCTTCTACATTGCTCAGTGCATGTCAGGAAAACGGTGTAGCTGTTATTACCTGTGATAATACGCATATGCCTAATGGTGTTTTGTTACCAT
>JAGLKL010000301.1 GCA_023141075.1 Alphaproteobacteria bacterium | reverse complement strand
GCGTAATAGGCGCGGAATATAAACCCCGACCCGTCTATAAGGAAAAGTTCTTCTGAATCGTCATCTTGTGTCATAGGAGATTAAAATAAACGAAGTAGGGGTAATGTCTAGGGAAGAAATCATATTTGACAACCTATCAAATATGGTGGTGATAAGGTATCTGTAGAAGAATTTGAAGAATTACCATCAAAAAAACCTAAGTTAGTATTTTATCCAGAAGGTGATGAAGAATTCAAAACTCAACTGCTGAAGCATAAAAGAGCTTCTGTAAAGCTTTATAAGAAGGATGGGACAGTAGAGGAAGGTATATGGAAAGCAAATCGATTTAAGGAAACATCAAATCTACGAAATAATTTGTGGAGCGGTTATTTACGTGGATGGAAGTCCAAAGAAATTGTGAAAGCAGAGTTTTCTATAGATTGAATTAGATAATCGTCATTGCGAGCGACCAGCGGAAGCGCGGCAATCCAGTATGTATTGATTGCTTCGTCGGACTTTGTCCTTCTCGCAATGACGACATTTTAATCATTTTCGGGTTTAATTCCTCGCTGCTTGCGGCGGGGTTGTTCATTATGACTGATCTACAGTTACTATAACATAAGCGTTCACCCAAAAAAGAAGCCCTAGAAACAAGTTCTGAGGGCCTTTGAGTTTGGGGGTGATAAGCTGACGAAACTACCAGAGACATTCGTCAGCAGCGGGTTGAACCGGCTTTGTCATTCGGGCTTATTTTATTTTTAATTGCGCCCGGGCAAAATTCTTAAACAACCTTTCCGTGAAGCTACGCCGTAGATGTAAAAACTACAACAAAGCTAAATAGATTTATCAGGATTACCCTTTAATTTATTTCCCCTA
Source organism: Alphaproteobacteria bacterium (assembly GCA_023141075.1). Classification (GTDB taxonomy): domain Bacteria; phylum Pseudomonadota; class Alphaproteobacteria; order Micavibrionales; family Micavibrionaceae; genus UBA1672. The sequence continues at coordinate 494 of JAGLKL010000301.1, read as the reverse complement.
TATTTATTATTTTTAGGTTCACATCTTTATTGTCTTTAATACTATCAGTACTTACTGGCTCGTGTCAAAAAAAATTAACGATATTTTTACAATTTTTAGGCTTGACGTGACGATTTGTAAGATTCATCACATATACATGCATATCATGGTATTATATTTGTCGTTAAAGCATAAAATGCCACCGCAGCAGCATTTGAGACATTCAAGCTGGCAATAGCGCCACTGGTTGGCAGGCGTATAAGAACATCACATTTATTCTTAATTAAAGGACGAATGCCCGAACCTTCTGAGCCTAAAACCACCACTATTTTGCTGTTAAGCTTAAATTCTCCGATCTGTTTCTCGCCGTGCTCATCCATAGCCAGAGCGGTAAATCCGGCTTTCTGAAGTTCCTCCAGAGCCCGGCTTAGATTTGTCGCATAAGCAACCGGAATGTGATCAACCGCCCCGCATGCTGTTTTGGCTAAGACGCTTTCCAGAGCAGGGGTATGCTT
>JAGLKL010000300.1 GCA_023141075.1 Alphaproteobacteria bacterium | reverse complement strand
GGGCTTCCCTTAGCATAGAGGTCGGCGACATAGGATTTTCCCGAGGTGCAGTTCTTGCGTTCCTGCAGGACTTCGTATAGCTGATCGAGAATGTGAGAGGTCATATTATTTTGCAATTTGTTATAAGTATATAATATCGATAATAGATACGAAAACCGGGGATGGCGCAAGTAAGGGTGATGACGCATAATGAATTTTCTTACAATCAATAAAAAGCGCCAACACAACAGGATGCAACCAAACCTGTTTTAAAAAAGTGGAGTTAAGTGTGGACTGCTACACTTTATGATTCAAAAGTTTTTATTTGTCAGATTGTTTAGATGTTTCTGAATTATCTTGAGTGCTTTTTGCTTGGGTAACGTCTGGTGTGACAGGCTGCATGTCTGGAATAGTTTGCCCTAATGTTGTACCGTTATCGGGTTCCACCATTTGCATTGCTGGTATTTCTGCACCGTTAGTAACTAGTGCTTTCTGCATTTTTTGTATGTCTGCGCCTTTCTGAATAATTTTCTTTTCAGTCATAAACGTCTCCTTCTCATGGTTTTCTATAATGTTTATAGATACGAAGTATATAGTAAGTATAATAGCAAATACAAAGAAAAGTCCGGAAGCAATATTTAAGAAAGTTGTCCAAATTGCCCATCTATTTTTCTTTTTCCCATACTCCTTTTCTTCGTCAAGATAATACTTTTCAGCATATTTTAGCTGTGTTTTGATTCCCTGTTGACTAATCTGAAATGAAATTACGGTAATTATAATAGCAAATCCAAAAAACATCCAAGATGTTACTAGGTACGAGATGTGCAAAGCTTCTTCTATAGGAACAATATTCTTTATGTAAGTAGTCGATACACCTAGTGCCCCCATAGATAGTGCTAGTATAGCTCCATCATACTTCTCAGAATTTGAAAGCGATCGTGCGAGAAGATCTTGTCTTGTGTGAGCATAAATATCTTGTCGCTCTTGGTTGTTATCAGCCATTTACGTATCCATTAATAAAATTAAGCCTGATAATATCATGAAAAACCTGAAAGTTGAATTACCTGTACTACTTGGTTAATGAGTTTGAGCACAAAAAGGACTTAAGTCTTACAAGCGTACTGGAATGCCGACGGCTTTCATGGCTTCTTTGGCTTCTTTAATAGAGTATTCTCCGAAATGGAAAATAGAGGCGGCGAGTACGGCGCTGGCGTGGCCTTCAGTGATGCCTTCGACAAGGTGATCCAGCGTCCCTACTCCGCCTGAAGCTATCACCGGAATGGAAACAGTGTCGCTTATTGCGCGGGTTAGCGGGATGTTAAAGCCTTGCTTGGTGCCATCACGATCCATGGAGGTGAGTAGGATCTCCCCTGC
>JAGLKL010000030.1 GCA_023141075.1 Alphaproteobacteria bacterium | reverse complement strand
TCATGATCTGCATTGGAGCACGCTTTGACGACCGCGTAACCGGTATGACGGAAAAATTCTCGCCTGAATCCAAAAAAATCCATATTGATGTCGATGCCAGCTCAATTAACAAAAACATCCAGATCGATATCCCGATTATTTCAGATGCAGAGCGTGCACTTCGTGCCATAATGCAGGTCTGGAACAAAAAAGGTTATAAAGCCGATAAAGCCGCGCTTAAAAAATGGTGGAAACAAATCGAAATGTGGCGCAGCAAAAACTGTCTGGACTACGAACAAGATGACAAAATCATTAAACCGCAATATGCGCTGGAACGCTTGCGTCATCATGTCGAGAAACATAGAGAAAAAACAGGGCAGGACTTTTACTTTGCTACTGACGTTGGCCAGCACCAGATGTGGGCGGCACAATTCCTTCCTATTGACGAACCGAACCACTGGTTAACATCAGGAGGTCTGGGAACAATGGGTTATGGGATGCCTGCCGCTATCGGCGCTCAAAAAGCGCATCCTGATGCTCAAGTTATCGGTATCGTCGGCGATGCTTCGGTACAGATGAATATTCAGGAAATCGGCACAGCAGTGCAACATAATCTTCCTGTAAAAATCATCATCCTTAATAATGGATGGATGGGTATGGTGCGTCAGTGGCAAGAATTGCTGCACGGAAAACGCTACTCTGAAACAAGTTGCGACAGCCAGCCGGACTTTGTTGCACTAGCAGAATCCTATGGTGGTAAGGGCTTGCAAGCAAAAACCGTGGATGAACTTGACGCTGTGATAAAAGAAATGCTCGCCAGCGATTGTTTCACTCTTGTTGATGTATGCGTTGCCCCTGAGGAAAATTGTTTCCCGATGATCCCTTCAGGAAAAGCACATAATGACATGATCCTCTTACCTGATACTGAGAAATTTGATAAAAAATTGGTATAATACCCGGTATCAGTAAAGAAATGATATTGTGGCTTGGGTTTATAGTAAGAATAGCCTTGATGCTTTTCACTGGAATAGGAATATAAAAAATATGGAAACAAAGGAAAAAGCTTTATCTTTTTTTTATACCGCCTCGTTTATAGGCCTCTGCCTTGCTTTGCTCCCATGGCTAAACACCTATTGGTCACAGGTAATTAACACAGACATCGCCTATTTAACGCTTTCGGCCGGACACATGTTGGAAGGCCTGCGCATGAGCGAGGCCTATTATGATACAAATCTTCCATTAAGCATTATTGTACAACTCCCCGCAGCAGCACTGGCAAAATTCACCGGCATACCGCTTTATTACGCGACCAATATTTACGCACTCAGTCTGCTGACACTTTCACTCGCAGCCGTAGGAACCCTTCTTTCATATTTCAAAGAACTAACCCCGGAACAACGCATAACCATCCTTGGAGCGTACCTGCTTACTAATACGCTCATGCCCGGCTATGATTTTGGTCAAAAAGATCATTTCCTTGGAATGGCGCTTTTTCCGCTCGTGCTAACACAAATCCTGATAACCAGCCGCGTTTCACTGCCCACAATCCTGAAATACAGCGTCCTTGCTGCAGGAAGTCTCTTTATCCTCATTAAGCCCCATTACGGCATTATCCCCGCTTCCATCTTTATTCATCGGGCAATAACCCAGCGCCGTTTAAGCGTCATACGTGACACGGATTTTCTGTGGCTGACCGGCATGGCAATAAGCTACGTTGCAATCTTATTAATATTTTTCAACGATTTCCTGACGATCATCCTGCCTGACATTGTCAAATACTATGCTTCGGACATCTCCATCAAAGTGGTTTTTACCGGCATTATCCTGATGCTTCAGGCAATTATCCCATTCTTCATTGCCCAGCTTTTTCTGAAAAAAGCACCGGGACTAATCTCCGCCCTGTCACTAATCGCCACCTTGTGTTTTATTCCTTTCATCATACAGGGAAAAGGCTGGGCCTATCATTCCCTGCCCGCAGATATGTTCTCCTATGGCGCGGCTATTCTATTGCTAAGTTACGGCATCACAGCAGGAATCAACACTTTGCGCAAAACAGATACATCTGATTTAACAACGCGAGCGGTCAGTTTTATCCTGCCCATGCTGTTGCTGTTTACTCTGGTTTCCAAACACTATATGGCGCCTCAAGCACACAGCCTCACTCACGAAGACTATAAAAACACAAAATTCGCAAAAAGAATTGAAGAATGCGCCAAAGAATACAGCCATCCCTGCTCTTTTATGATGCTTAATGATATCCTCAATATTTCACAGGAATTACAAGTATACACTGGCACGCCAAGCGCTCTGCGTTTCCCTTTTCCATGGTTTGTTCCAGTGATGCTAAATGCTGAAAAGTCTCTTAATGAAGGAACCCTCTCCTCTTTAACACAAGAAGAACTCAATGCCGCCAATAATAAATATATGGAAATGATTGCACAGGATTTTGAACGCAACGACCCAAAATTGGTTTTTGTCGTACACGTCCCTAACCCGGTAAACCGTGAAAAACTGTTTGATTTCCGAAATTACACACTCGATAATGCCCCGGATTTATTTATCCCTATATGGAATCGTTACGAACTTGAAGAATCTCTGATGGTCAACCGATTAGACTACATGTACGCCAAACTACCCGGAGAAGACTTAATTCGTTACGATATATACAGAAAAAAGAAAAATACAGAAAAAGAAGAAATAAAGGAGATAAGCCAACCATGACCCGGACACTCAAAAACAGAATTGCCAAAAAAAGCAAAAACGGCAGTAAAGGCAAAAGCGTCTATGCACCAAATCCCGAACAAGGCGAAAATGAAATGCATATACTGGCCATTCTGGTCAACAACGAACCGGGAGCTTTGGCACGTGTGACAGGGCTTTTTTCTGCACGCGGTTATAATATTGAGAGCCTGGCCGTGGCTGAAACTGATTTCGAAAAGCACCTTTCCCGCATTACGATTGTCAGTAGCGGCACTCCCGAGGTCATTGAACAGATCAAGGCACAACTCGAACGTCTTGTCCCTGTGCTAAAAGTATCGGATCTGACCACAGAATGCCCTTATGTTGAACGCGAGCTTGCCCTTGTTAAAGTTGTCAGTACCGGTGAAAAACGCATTGAAGCTTTGCGCTGTGCAAATATTTTCCGTGCCCGCGCAGTCGATAGCTCACATGAATCTTTTGTTTTTGAAGTCACAGGCAGAATGGAAAAAATCAGCGCTTTTATTGGTTTGATGGAACCCCTTGGCCTTGTAGGTGTGAGCCGCACAGGAATCGCAGCCATCTCCAGAGGCTCCCGCCAAATTGGAAAAGACTGTATACAAGAATAATATAGTAGTTTCCCTTGATTCTTAGCTCAAAACCTTGTTTGATGCCGACTCACAAAGGTATAGTCGTTTTGCTTTATTTATATAGTAGTTTCACTTAAGCGAAACTACTATAAACAACAACTTTAAAAAAAGGGTTTTATCATGGCACAAAGTAACGCGGCACAAGATACGCCGGGCAATCTGACCTCTATGAATGTATATTACGATGAAGATTGCGATCCCGAACTAATCAAAGCCAAAAAAGTCGCTGTGATTGGCTATGGCTCACAAGGACATGCTCACGCGCAAAATCTCAAAGATCACGGAGTCGATGTAACTATCGGCCTGCGCGAAGGCTCTTCCTCACAAGCAAAAGCCGAAAATGCTGGTTTTGAAGTTATGACCCCCGGACAAGCCGCAGCAAATGCTGATGTTGTCATGATCCTCACCCCTGATGAGCATCAGGCCGATCTATATCGCGATGAACTGGAAGCCAATATGAAAGAAGGCGCAGCACTTCTTTTCGCACATGGCCTGAACATTCATTTCGAACTTATCAAGCCGCGCCCGGATCTGGACGTAATTATGATAGCACCCAAAGGCCCCGGCCATACCGTGCGCAGTGAATATATGCGCGGTGCAGGTGTCCCCTGCCTGATCGCCGTAGCACAAGATGCAACCGGCACAGCCAAAGATCTGGCTCTTTCTTATGCATCCGGCATAGGCGGAGGCCGTTCCGGCATTATCGAAACATCTTTCAAAAACGAGTGTGAAACCGATCTCTTTGGCGAACAAGCCGTGCTTTGCGGCGGTGTATCACAACTGGTTAAAACAGGTTATGAAGTACTTGTCGAAGCAGGCTACCCACCTGAAATGGCATATTTTGAGTGCTTGCACGAGCTTAAACTCATCACCGATCTTCTTTATGAAGGCGGTTTGGCCAATATGCGTTACTCAATCTCTAACACAGCTGAATATGGTGACTATGTTTCCGGCCCGCGCGTTATTACAGAAGAAACCAAACAGGTCATGAAAGATATTCTGGCCGATATTCAATCCGGCAAATTCGTCGAAGGCTTTATGGGCGGCAATAAAGAAGGTCTGACCAGACTTGTTGAAATCCGCGAGAGTGAAGCGAAGCACCCCATTGAGCAAACAGGAGCAAACTTACGCGCCATGATGCCATGGATTACCAAAAACAAACTGGTTGATAAAGAGAAGAATTAGGCTTCCTAATAACTATGGTAGTTTCACTTAAGAATAGTACAGAATTGCGCCAATGAATTTTTTTTGAGAATCAAGTATAATTTTTGAAGCATAGCCATAGCTACGGTGATAAAATTATGTGCAGATAGTCAACCTGTGCCCATTGGGTAGAAAATTCATCAAGCAAAATGTATTATTCTTAAGTGGAACTACTATATAGTGAAACTACTATACAAATATACTTGAAACATACGCCTTTAAGCCATAACTTAGGGTCAGGATCTATTAATTATGCGGTTGCAAGCATAAAGAAAGCTGCGATAAACACATGTGCGGTATTGTTGGAATTTTCGCCCACTCTCCGGTAAATCACGATCTTTATGACGCTTTAATGATATTACAACACCGTGGTCAGGATGCTGCCGGGATCGTTACCAAAGAAAACGGCAAGTTTTACTTACGTAAAAATAATGGCATGGTTCGTGATATCTTCACTCTGGAACATATGACCTTTTTAAAGGGAAATTGCGGTATCGGCCATGTCCGCTACCCCACAGCCGGAACATCGTGCTCTGCCGAAGCCCAGCCTCTCTATGTAAACTCACCTTATGGCATCGTCATGGCGCATAACGGAAACCTGACCAATCAGGATGAACTCACAAACGAGTTGTTTAAATCAGACTTACGCCACATAAATACAAATTCCGATTCCGAAGTGTTGCTCAACGTCATTGCCCATGAATTACAAAAACTTGGCAAAATGAAACTGACTCCGGAAGTTTTATTTAAAGCAATGAAGCGTTTGTATAAGCGCTGTAACGGTGCTTATGCAGCCGTTGGCATGCTCGCCGGTTATGGTATGTTCGGATTTCGCGATCCTAATGGTATCCGCCCCCTCATCTACGGAAGCCATAAAAACAAGGATGGCACAACCGATTACATGATTGCATCGGAAAGCGTTGCGCTTGATGCACTCGGCTTTAAGATTGAGCGCGATGTCAAGCCCGGAGAAATCATCTATATCGACCAAAATGGAAACTTCCACAGCAAAGTCTGTGACGATTCACGCACAGCCGCACCTTGTATCTTTGAGTATGTTTACTTGGCACGCCCCGATTCAGTAATTGAAGGGTCTCTGGTTTATAAAACCCGCGTGCGTATGGGAAAATATCTGGCTGAGAAGATTATGCGTGAATTCCCGGACAATGATATAGATGTCGTCATTCCTATCCCCGAATCAAGCCACCCCAGCGCAGTAGAATTGGCTAATACAATGGGGATCAAATTCCGCGAAGGTTTTGTTAAAAACCGTTATATTGGTCGTACCTTCATCATGCCCGGACAGGCGCAGCGCGAAAAATCGGTCAAGCAGAAGCTCAACGCCATTCCTTTGGAGTTTCAGGACAAAAATGTCCTGATCGTGGATGACTCGATTGTGCGCGGAACAACCTCAAAAAAGATTATAGAAATGGCGCGTGAGGCCGGAGCTAAAAAAGTCTATTTTGCCTCTGCTGCCCCGGCTATCCGCTATCCAAATGTTTACGGGATCGATATGCCGGTGAAATCAGAGCTTGTAGCTTATAACCGCACCAACGAAGAAGTTTGTAAGGAAATCGGTGCAGACCGGCTTATCTACCAAAACCTTGAAGATCTTATCAAAGCAGCGACTCCCCGATATGAGCGAAGCAACCGTCACTTTGATTGCTCTATTTTTGATGGAAAATACATCACCGGCGATATCGACGATCTTTATTTCAAACGTCTTGAGGAACAACGCAGCGACGATTTCAAATGCAAATGCGAAGAAAACGGTAGTTACACCGGACAATGTGTTGATCTGTTCTCAGAAGGATAATTTGCTCTGAAAAATCTTCACCATGTCCCCGCTTTTTAATCGTTAATCTGTCTTGTCAGCTTCACTGTCCTCGGAGACTCTAACACGTTCTTCTTGTGCAGATCTTTCATCAGCCAGTTCAGCTTGAAACTCTTTATCCATTTCTACTTCTTCAAGATCGTCTGCAGAGTTGTATGGTTGGTTATCATTATCATCTTTTTTAGGAGCTTCGATTTTTCCATCAAGTATTGCAACCTCTTTGGCAATTTTTTTAATCAGGTCTTCATCATGAATGGCTTTGGCGTTCAAGCCGGTTTCCCGAGCAATCATATAATAGATTGATTCTTGCGAAACTTCCTGATTAATGCCGTGGGTAAAAACGTGATAAGCCATTGCGGAATCTGCTGTGATAATAGATTTGTCAGGCTGGTTTCTTCTGCGCATATGCTCTTCGGCGAGGCGCACGATCAGCATAAGGTTTTCATTTGACATAGCAACGCGGTGGTGTTTTTGCAGACTTAGAATGATATTTTTCATGATTGTATAAGTTTCCGAAACATTCGGCTGTTTTAATATAATCTTCTGAAAGCGGCGATCCAAAGCAGGGTCGGCAGTCACATATGTTCTGTATTCGTCGGGCGTTGTTGCTCCGATCACCATGAGGTCTCCCTGGGTCAGGTAGGTTTTAATGGTATCGGACAAGCCGGCAAAAGAACTTCCCGGACAATCCGGCATAATCTGGTGAATCTCGTCCATGAACAGAACAAAGCGGGTTGCTTTGGGGTTGTGATATCGTTCTACTAGGCCTTTTATGAAAGGAATAAAACGTGCCTGAAATTCAGCTTTGGAGGATGTCCCTGAAGCCATACGCGAAAGGTTTACTTCGATTACGCGCGAACCCTTGAGCATTTCAGGGACGTCTCCACTGTTGATTTTTTGTGTCAGGCCGACAACAACAGCAGATTTACCTACCCCGGCTCCGGCAAGGAAACAAACGTTCTTTCGTCCGCGTTGCAGTAGAATCAAAATAGCATCATTTATTTCTTTGTCGCGACCTGTAATGAGGTCGTAGTGCCCGGCTTTATCCAGCGCGGTAAAGTCGTCGCAATACAGACGGATGAGCTCTTTAAGCTCTTCATCAGGTACTAGATAATCCCATAATTCGGTCATGATTGTCTCTTAAAGATAAAAGATTGTTTTGTTCATACGAAAAAGAATACACGAGGAACGAGCGTATTTCTACGCCCATGCCCTAAAGTAACGTCAAAATCTTAATGTGGTGTTAAAAAAGGTATGTATTTACGAACTTTTGCGATTATCCCAAAATCATAGATTTGGGTTCGCTCTTTTGTTGTGTGGTGGAATTTTCGAGATTTACCGATTTCATAGTGTTATGGCTAAGGGCATATCCGACGGTATTGAAATCGCCATAAAAAATGCAGTTCCTGATTACTTCTTCTACAGCGGGTTTGGGATGGTAGCCGATGCCAAGACCCGCTTTTTCGAGCATAGGAAGATCGTTTGCCCCATCGCCAATAGTAATGCATTGATTATGTTTAATACCCAAATCATCAACATACTGATCCATGAAAAAAACCTTTGCGTGACTATCCAGTATAGGGTTTATCACTTTGCCGGTTAGCTTGCCATTTTCTATGTCTAGGACATTAGCATGATGATCATCAAAGTTGCAGAGTTTGGCAATTCTTTCTGAAAAGTAGGTGAAACCACCTGTGGCAAGCACACACGTTACACCATTATCATTCAAGGTCTGTACGAATTCTTGTGCGCCGGGATTTGGTTCAAGAGAATTCCGTTTTTCCCGAAGATCTTTTTCCGTTATGCCTGTGAGTAGTGCGATCCGCTCGCGCAGAGAGTCTGCAAAGGTTATTTCGCCTCTCATGCCTCTTTCTGTAATGTTTTTAACCTTATCTTCAATACCGTATATCTTTGCCAAATCATCAAGTATTTCATTTGGAATGATGGTGCTTTCCATGTCAGCGACAAAAAGCTTGGGTTTGAAACCTTTGTCGACAATAAAAAAGTCGATTTTGTCGCCAGCAAGGGATTCGCGCAGTTGCCTTACTAAATCCATAGGAGCATCGTCTGTAACGTGGATTTGTCCGGCTTTTCCTTTTTCCAACCACAAAAGCTGTTTATCGGCAATTTGCACTCCGTGCCGGGTGCAATGACTTATGACAGTGTCAAAATGTTCTTCAGTAAGCTCTGGTGATTGATTTGACGCGACCAGCGTTAAAATATGACTCATGATATAACCCGATTATTTTCCAATATCTGTTTTCTTTAGCTTAAGATGCAGAAAAACACTTGTCTTTACAACAAAAATTTCTTACCCCTAATTAATCAATATTATGGTGTAACTTTCATAAACGGTGGAACAAAAAATGCAAGAGCCTTCAATTAAACCAAAAAACCCTAATTTTTCATCCGGTCCATGTTCAAAACGTCCGGATTGGAGTGTAGATGCACTGGAAGACGCGTTGCTCGGACGCTCGCATCGTGCGCCGGAATCCAAGGCCAAGCTCAAGGAAGTTATTGAGAAACATCGGAAATTGCTTGGAATACCGGCAGATTACAAAATCGGGATTGTTCCGGCTTCCGATACGGGGGCTTTTGAAATGGCCATGTGGTCGATGCTGGGGAGTCGCGGCGTAGATGTGTTCGCGTGGGAAAGTTTCTCTACGGGATGGGTGAACGATATTACCGACCATTTGAAACTTGAAGATGTACGCTGTTTCGAAGCAGGCTATGGCGATATTCCCGATTTGTCAAAGGCCGATCCGGCGCGTGATATTGTATTTGTGTGGAATGGAACAACTAGCGGTGTGCGGGTTCCCAATGGGGACTGGCTATCCGAAACCCGTAAAGGTCTGACGTTCTGTGATGCAACGTCAGCCGTGTTTGCATATGATCTTCCATGGGACAAGCTGGATGTGACCACTTGGTCGTGGCAAAAAGTTCTGGGCGGGGAAGCGGCGCATGGAATGCTTGTTCTTTCTCCGCGTGCGGTAGAACGTCTGGAAAGCTACGTGCCTGAAAATCGTCCTTTGCCGAAAATCTTCCGCATGACCAAAGGCGGCAAACTTATTAACGGTATATTTGAAGGCTCGACGATCAATACACCGTCTATGATGGCGGTCGAAGATTGTCTGGATACTTTGAATTGGGTTGAGCGTATTGATGGGCTAAAGGGAACTATTAAGCGTTGTCGGCAAAACTACAAAATATTGGAGAAATGGGTTTCCGATACGCCTTGGATCGATTTTCTGGCGCAGGATGAAGATGTGCGCTCCTTTACTTCGGTCTGCCTGAAAGTGGTTGATCCGTGGTTTAATAATTTGCCTGAAGAGGAGAAACTTCCTTTTATCAAATCTATGACCAAGGTGCTTGATGAAAAAGGTGTGGCTCATGATATTACCGGCTATCGTGATGCACCTGCGGGTTTGCGTATCTGGTGTGGAGCAACTATTTCCCGAAGCAGCGTGCGGGAACTAACTCCGTGGCTGGATTGGGCATTTGAAACGGCTAAAACAAAAGCTTCCAACGTTTAATCTCTTTTTGACGTTTTTATTGGAGCTTGTTACTATGGGCGTTGATATGAAAAATATAAAGGGTGATATATCAGATGGGTGCTTTAGAAGAATTTTTGGATGTTAATGTCAATGGCAACCGGATCAGTCTTAACGATCAGGACGGTGTTGTGACTATGTTTGGTAACGTTAAAGAGACGTACCAACTAGATGATAAACAAGGCGAAGTCTTGCGCGATATGATGTTGGGTACCGGTGATTTCAAGCATGAGCGAATAAGGGAATTGCTTGAGAATATACCGGCACCTAAATTGGTTGATTTGGCTGCAATGATGGCTGATGAAGAAAGCAATTTTGGTTATTCTGATTTTCGTAAAGTTAAGGAAGAGTTCGAGCTTAATCCAAAATATATGAGGGAATATCGCCTTATGTATGAAGTTGGCATTAAGAAAAGCGATGGACAGTTTACTGAACCTAGTACGGATATTAAGGCTTTTGAAACGGAGCTTGATGAAATCAAAGCAAAACTGGATGAAAAGGGCTGGAAAGGTGTATCTGAAGGCGAAGAACAGATTCATGATGTTGTTAATCCGGATACAGTACAGCAGGTTGATTTCACCAAAATGCGGTAATGCGGATCTTTGTTAATTTTCTTTACTTTTTTCCAACTCTGGCTTACTCCTAAAAGCCTGTTTACCTAAACAAGACAAAATTAGGAGTTAAATATGTCAAAAGTCTTAATCAGCGATAAGCTGGATCCATTAGGTGTGGAAGTATTCGAAAAACACGGTGTTGACGTAGATTACAAGCCAGGCCTATCCC
>JAGLKL010000003.1 GCA_023141075.1 Alphaproteobacteria bacterium | reverse complement strand
AGCATTTTTGGGAAGTTCAATCCCTTCTTCCATATAAGAAGCATGTTGTGATTTAAGTGTAGTGATATCAACTACATTTGAATCAGAGGACCAGTAAGCCAGAGTGGTGAAAACATTATGGCTCCACCAAAAAGGATCGGCGTCGCGTTGCTTTTTCAAAATGACAAGATCAGTGAACCCGATAGCAATGGTGCCGAGGGTAATAAAAATCAGTATTCTTACAAGAAAACGTGTTTTGTTGCGAAAAGCCATAATATTACTTGATTACGTGTTTAGTATTTTTAATGTAAATGTCCATTTTCAAAAGGAATAAGTACAGAAGTGTAAAAAACGCCAACTTCCCTTTTGTTCCTTGCTTTTTGTATCACAGAACGTCATAACAAATCCATGATAACCTTAATAGATAACTACGACAGCTTTACCTATAACCTTGTCCAATATCTCGGTGATCTGGGCGAGAGCGTTCGCATTTATCGCAATGATGAGCGTAGTGTGCTGGAGGTTACACAGGAAAAGCCTTCCGGCTTTTTAATTTCACCGGGGCCCGGCTATCCCGATCATGCGGGCATTTGCCTTGATTTGATTAAAACAGTGGCTGAGAAAGATATCCCGCTCTTAGGGGTATGTCTGGGGCATCAATCTATCGCTCAGGCTTTTGGCGGCAAAGTTATCCGTGGGCCAAAACCAATGCACGGTAAGATTTCACAAATTCTGCACGAACAAAAAACAATCTTCAAAGGACTTCCTTCGCCTTATGCGGTAACGCGCTATCACTCATTGATTGCCGAGCGTGAGAGCTTGCCGGATTGCCTTGAAATCACCGCTGAAACCAAGGATGATAGTATCATTATGGGATTATCTCATAAGGAAAAACCCATCCATGGTGTACAATTCCATCCTGAGAGTATTGCCACTGACCATGGCCATGCGCTCCTTAAAAACTTTGTAGAGCTAACTAGGGTCTAAACTCATAGCTTTTATACAATTCTGTGACAAAATAAAAGGAAAGAAGCAAGTTTTGACAGCACAATCAACAGAAAACCTAGAAATTATAAAAGAAGGCCGTTTTCTTACAGAAGACCAGATGCGCGTCTGCATGTGTGAAATTATGGAGGGGCTTTGGAGCGACGATGACATCGCTGCATTTTTATTGGGGCTGGCAGAGCGCGGAGAAACTGTCGAGGAAATCACCGGAGCAGCCAAAGTCATGCGCGAAAAAGCTCTGGCGATAATAGCACCCGATGGCGCACTGGATTGCTGCGGCACAGGCGGTGATTGTGCAGGAACATATAATATTTCAACGGCAGTAGCTCTCGTATGTGCGGCATGCGGCATCCCCGTGGCTAAGCATGGCAACCGCTCGGCCTCTTCCAAATCAGGCGCAGCAGATGTGCTTGAGGCGCTGGGCGTTGAACTCGCTATTTCCAAAGACAATGTTGAAGAGGCGTTAGAGCGTTTTAACTATGCCTTCCTCATGGCACCGCATCACCATAGTGCTATGAAACACGTTATGCCTGTGCGCAAAAAACTGGGAGTGCGCACCATCTTTAATATCTTAGGGCCGCTGGCAAATCCTGCTGGAACAAAATATCAGCTGCTTGGCGTTTTTGACAAAGCACTTGTCCTGCCAATGGCGCAAGTATTAGATAAACTGGGAACGCATAGTGCATGGGTTGTTCACGGTTCTGACGGTCTTGATGAAATTACAACGACAGGCGAAACCTACGTTGCCAAATTGAAAGATGGAAAAATCATAGAAGATAAACTAACTCCCGAAGATTTTGGTTTGTGCCGCTCTGATCCCGAAGAGATCAAAGGCGGAAGTCCCGAAGAAAATGCGCAGGCTCTTCGCAACGTGTTAAAAGGACAGCAAAATCCTTACCGCGATATTGTTCTGGCCAATGCAGCCGCAGCAATTATGGTCGCAGGGAAGGAAGAAACCTTGGAAGACGCTGTCTGGTGCGCAGCACAGGCTTTGGATAGCGGTAAAGCGTTGGAGGTTCTTGAATCCTATATTGCTTTTACGAAAGAGAATGTGGAAACCTAAAAATGAACATTCTAGAAGAAATATGTTCAAAAAAGCGCGTACATGTTGAGCATATGAAAAAACAACATTCATATGATGATCTGCGCAAAATCATAGATTCGATACAGCTTCCTACAGGGTTTCTTGCGGCTATGAAACACAGTAAGGATTACGCCATCATTGCTGAAGCCAAGAGAGCTTCTCCAAGCAAAGGTATTATCCGCGAGAACTTTGATCCGGTTAAGATTGCCCATGTATATAAAAATGGTGGAGCAACCTGCATCTCTGTCCTGACCGATGAACCGTTCTTCAAAGGACGTGATGATTATCTCGTGGTGATCAAACAGCAAATAGACATTCCGGTACTGCGTAAGGACTTTATGATTGATCCTTATCAGATTTTTGAATCCAGAGCGCTTGGCGCGGATTGTATTTTGCTCATTATGGCTGTGCTCGACGATGATATGGCGTGTAGGCTTTACGAAACAGCTATAGGGCTCCAAATGGATGTGATTGTTGAAGTCCATGATCTGGCCGAACTTGAAAGAGCGATGAAACTCGACCCGATGATAATAGGCGTGAACAACCGGAACCTCGATACGATGCAGGTAACTCTCGAAACATCACGCGAACTGATTTCGCACATCCCCAAAAACTGCTTCAAAATTTCAGAAAGCGGAATTCACACACATGAGGACATAAAGATGCTCAGTTCTATCGGTTATCAAGGTTTTTTAATCGGAGAAAGCCTGATGCGCGAAGAAGATCCTGAAGCAGCTTTGCGCGGACTACTTGGGTCGGTAAATAACGAACATACTTGACACAAAAAGAGAATTAAAATAGAACAAACATAGGATTTTGTTTTTGTTCTACCGTTCTATAGTTTTCTTTAGTTATTCTTAGCAGGTCGTCAATTATTTTAAAATAGGGAGAGAGACAGCCTATGCTCACCAGAAAGCAAAAAGATCTATTGTTGTTTATTCACCAGAAGATGTCAGAAGATGACATCCCTCCTTCATTTGAGGAAATGAAGGATGCGCTGGGTTTAAAATCAAAGTCAGGCATTCACCGCTTGATTTCTGCTTTGGTTGAGCGTGGCTATATAGAACGCTTACCCCACCGTGCTCGTGCGCTACAAATTAAGCGTCTGCCGGATGGTTTTTTACGTTCAAGGGGAGAGGTGGCCGGAGGAACACTTGGCGGGACTGTTGGACGCTCTATGGCCAATATAGAGGCAATTAATTCGGCTGCCGGAAATTTTGACGAAGTCCCGCTCTATGGCCGTATCGCAGCCGGAACGCCTATTGAGGCTGTACGCGATGAGGGAGAAATTCTGCAGGTTCCTCAAGGTTTTGTCGGTAGTGGTGAGCATTATGCTCTTGTCGTTGACGGTGATTCGATGGTTAATGCCGGTATCAACGATTGCGACACTGTGATTATCCGTAGATGTGACAGTGCAGAAAACGGGGAAATTGTTGTGGCTTTGATTGATGATCTGGAAGTAACGCTCAAACGCTTGCGCCGCGCTGGTAGCAAGATTGTGCTTGAGCCTGAAAACGATGCTTATGAACCGCGGATACTAGAACCCGAGCGTGTGAAAATTCAGGGCAAGCTGGCTAGTCTTTTGCGGACCTATCATTAAGTTTTGCCCATGGCCTGTTTCTCTGACTGTCAGCGATAGTCTTAATCTTTATCTGTGGCAACAGCCACACTGCGTGAGTTCCTTTTTCCCATGTATCAAATTTATCAATCGTATGGTAGGATCGGCATTGTAGGCTATAGGGAAGCGGTTCCTCACTGATCACCAGATCTGCCCATGCACACTCTTCTTTCAATATATAGGCTGAACGCACAAAGCTGACCTTTTGACCTTTTAGTGTTAAGCGACACCCCTGCTCTCCACACTGATAAAAGCTGTGAGCACTCTTTTTCCCTGTTCCCTTGTAATCCAGTAATTGCGCTGATTTCTCCGGCAGACCGTATAGCTTTTCCCAGTTTTTCAAGACAAAGCGGTCATTACGTCGTGATGAAGTCAGGAGCGTTGTCTCTCCTTTCTGATCCTGACTGCGAAACAGGAATAACTTATGCGACTCGGAGACCAAGATATCGGGCATAACGGCACTCTGAGTAAGAGCAAGTCCTGTAATTAATACAGGCAAAGCCACAACTTTCCCCAAACCTTTCCACAGCATCATAAACAGCGCGGAAATATTAATCAGGATAAATGCGCTGAAAGGCCACATCGCATTTCGGACAATGGAATAAGGTAGAGCAGCCGCCCAGTAAGAGATATCGAGCATTCCCTCTATACCGTATCCCATCATGACAAGCGACCATTTATCAAGCCCTAAAGGCATCAGCAAAAGGCTTATAAGGGCAATGGGCATAACAAAAAAGCCAAAGAGAGGCACGGCAACCAGATTGGCTGCAGAGCCGATAAAAGACACTTGCCCGAAGTGATAAAGTGCAAAAGGCGCAGTGGCGATGCTGGCTATAATAGTGGTCATGCAAATGCCAAGGAAATACACAGCGAACCTCTTAGATAAAGAAGCTTGTGTGTACAGATTTATCCACATCTGCCTTGTAACGCTGTAAAAATAAATCATACAGGTTACGGCGGCAAAAGACATCTGAAAACTCACCGAAAGCAAGCTTTCCGGCCTCAAGGCTAATACCACCAGAGCCGAAGCCGCTACAAGGCGCAACGATATTGGTGAGCGATCGAGAATAATAGCCAAAAAAACAATACTTATCATCAATACGGAACGTTGCGTAGGAACAGTTGTTCCGGCCAGAAACATATAGAAAGTAGCCCCTGCCACTGCCATAACTGCCGCTATTTTTTTAATCGGATAGCGCAAAGCTAGTAATGGGATACAAGCCATGATAAAGCGCAGGACAAAAAATAACGTCCCGGCAAATATCCCAACATGCAAACCTGAAATAGCCAGCATATGTGCAAGCCCTGCATCACGCATGGCCTGCTGATCTTCATCTGATATCGCATTCTTTTTCCCAACAAGCAATGCTGCGGCTATAGCTGCTTTATTAGGTGGAAGAACGTCATATATCCGTTTTTCTATGCGTTGGCGCAAGGTCTCAATAAAGCTGTTCCACGAAGTCGAGAATCCGGCAGGCTCATCAGATAATACCTCAGGTGCATTGTAAACAAAGCCAATGGCTCCAATCTTTTGAAAATAAAGATAACGACGAAAGTCAAACCCGCCTGGAATAAGAGGCTCAGACGGAGGATTTAACCCGGCCAGCATCCGGACAAGCTGTCCTACACGTACTTCGCTGTCTTTACGAATAGTGAGACGTACCTTTTCAGGTATCTCGTTTGTTGCCAGATCCTCAATATCAATGACATCGAGAACTATACGGCTGCCACGTCCCTCATCAAGCTTCTCGATCTGGCGTACATAACCTGTGATCTCCGTTGCTGCCATTTTATCTGTAATAATCGGCGTGGCGACGCTATGGGTTCGGTAGGCAGCACCACAAAATCCGGCAACATAAATCAGAAACACCAGTACAACAGGCTTGAATGTTTCGGCAACGCTGTACAAAGCAATAGCCAAAGCCAAGCAAAACACCGCCAAAATCAAAGGCGGATCAAAGGGTAAGGCAAAGTAAGTCCCTATTCCGCAGGCAAAAATGATGGGAAGCCATAAAAACAGATTAGGCTTTTGTAAGGCCAGTTGGGTGTCGATAAATACGCTTACTGCCTCAAAAATCACGCGCACGCGCATAGTATCCAACGTATTTCCTATAATCCCATCTATGCGTAGAGCGTTTTGCATGCTAATAATATCGGCTTGTTTACTATCAAATAACAAAAGGGCTTACGTACCATGAGTGTTGTAACACGTTTTCCTCCCTCGCCTACAGGCTTTATGCATGTAGGAAATGCGCGTACGGCGCTGTTTAACTGGCTTTATGCCCGTCACAATAACGGAAAGTTTGTGGTACGTATAGAGGACACGGACAGAAAACGTCACTCTGAAGAAGCCGTGCAGGTCATTATGAACGCACTTGAATGGCTGGAACTGGATTATGACGGCGAAGTAACATCCCAGTTCTCCCATCTTGATCGCCATGCTGAAGTCGCCAAAGAAATGGTTGCCAATGGTCAGGCATATTATTGCTACAGCACACCTGAGGAGTTGGATGAGATGCGTGAAAAGGCACGCGCTGAAGGTCGTAAGACCTTTTATGATCGCCGTTGGCGGGATGCCGATCCATCAACAGCACCAAAGGATGTAAGTCCGGTCGTGCGCATCAAAGCGCCAATGAATGGCTCTACCACTATCCACGACAAGGTTCAGGGCGAAGTTACTGTGGCTAACGACCAACTGGATGATTTTATTATTCTGCGCTCGGACGGTACGCCGACTTATATGCTCTCTGTGGTCGTAGATGACCATGATATGGGTGTTACCCACGTGATTCGCGGTGACGATCACCTAAATAATACATTTCGCCAGAAAATCATTTTTGATGCTATGGGCTGGGATGTTCCAATTTTTGCACATTTGCCCCTACTCCATGGTGCTGACGGAGCTAAGTTTTCAAAACGACACGGAGCGCAAAGTATTTCAGAGTTTAAGGAAATGGGCTATTTGCCTGAGGCTCTGGCAAATTATCTCTTACGTTTGGGCTGGTCTCATGGTGATGAAGAGATCATTCCTCGTGATAAAGCAATCGAGTGGTTCGATTTTGATCACGTTGGAAAAGCCCCGGCCAAATTCGATTTCAAGAAACTGGAAAACCTGAACTCCCATTATATCAACGAAGCCGATACAGAACACTTGCTTAAACACGCAAAACCGTTCTTTATTGAGCGCCTCGGTTTTGAACCTTCAGGTGTTGGACTGGAACGCCTGATTGCCGGCATTGACGAGCTTAAGTCACGTGCCAAAACACTACTTCAATTCGTTGATGAGGCAGCCTTTTACATAAAAGACATTCCTTTCTCTTATGACGAAAAAGCGCAGAAAAATATAGACGAATCTCAGGACGTACTGCCAGTTCTTTTAGAGAGATTTGAAGAGCATGACGGAGATTTTACGTCTGACTTTATTCAAGAAACCTGTAAAGATGTTGCCGATAAAATGCGTGAAGGAAAACTCGGGAAAGTTGCTATGCCATTGCGTGCAGCTTTAACCGGAACGACTGTTTCTCCGTCAATTTTCCATGCGGCAGAGATTCTCGGCAAAGAAGAAAGCTGTGCACGAATTCGGGCAGTCTTGTAACGATACATGATTTTTTTGTTGCGTATTAACCACATTTTCTAATCAGCCACCATTCCTTTTTTGTGATTTCCCCTGCTTCATACGAAGGAGCGACCTCACGTAGATATTGATAGGCGGATATTAGCTATTTATTGTCTCAATAATAAACTGAACGGCTTTTTGTGAAGGAGTTTGTTCTTCTCTTAATCCCAGCTTAGTATCAAGTTCCTTAAATCCCTCCAACTGTTTCTGTCGCATTTCTTCATCTTGCAACAAACTCTCAGTTTTTTGTGCAATCGCTTCAGGTAAACAATCCCCTTGCAGCAATTCCGGAACAACTTCTCTGCCTAACAATATATTGGCTAGATGAACATGTTTAACCTTAATCAACAATTTGAGTATAAGTGCAGTAATAGGATTAACTTTATAGCAAATAAGATGAGGTATGCCTGCATAAGCTAGTTCCAATCCGACTGTGCCCGAAACAGCTATCCCCACATCACAAGCATTAATGGCCTCCCATTTCATTAATGGATTCGAAATGACATATACAGGTAGACCGAAATCCTTCAAAATAGTTTGTACATCATATTCCAAACGAGGCAGAGTCACCGCAATAATTTGTAGATCATCCTCAACATCATTAATAAGCAATGCTGCATTTTTTATAATTGAGCTGAGGTTCTTAAACTCGCTTTCCCGGCTTCCGAAAAACAGCCCCAAAGTTTTTGCTGTATCGGGTATTCTGTTATCTTTACGGAATATCTTTCCTGTTGCTTGTTTTGCTTCACTAACGATCAAGGGGTGACCAACGTGTTCAGCTTTCAATTTGTGCTTGGTGAAATACTCAGGTTCCATGGGAAACAGGCACATAACCCCATCCAGGAATTGTGCAATTTTTCTTGCTCTATCAGGTCGCCATGCCCAAACGCTCGGCGCAACATAATGAATAATTTTTCCTTTGAAAACACCGCGATCCCTTAGATTTTGTGCAATATGAAAATTAAAATCAGGAAAATCTACAGTAATAACAGCATCAGGTTGTTTTAACTCAATTTCTTCAATGATGGCTTTTTTAACCTTCATTATATGTGCAAGTTTAGGCAAAATTTCCCATATACCTATGACTGATATTTGATCCATTGGAAGAAGTGACTCAAAACCTTCTGCTTCCATAAGCGAACCGCCAATACCAGTACACTCTATATGTTCACTGCTAGGATGCTCCCGCAAAGCTCGTATAACGGGTGCAGCCAAAGCATCACCTGAATCTTCACCTACAATAAAAAATAGTTTCATTGTCGTTTTGCCTTATTGCCAAAAAGAAAAGAATACATTCGAAAGAAAGGATGCCTATCGTTACAAACACCGTCAGGAAATTTGAGTGATATCAACACCGACCACAAATATACTATACTTATTTGCATATTCTGCAATGCTTTTTGGATCAACTAAAAGTGTATAACCTGCTTGCAGGACAATACCTTTTAATCCGGATTCATAAGCATTCTGGATCGTATCGACGCCAATCGTAGGTAAATCAAGGGATGTATTTTGTTGGGGCTTGCAGGTTTTAACCAGAATCCCGCCTCTTGCACCGGGTTTAAGTAAAGGAAAGCAACGTTTGATAAGATTGTCTGTTCCTTCGACCCCCTCAACACCGATGACAAGACCGTCTTGTACGATTACAGACTGACCGATATCCAGTGCCCCAATTTCCTGAGAAGTGCGAATTCCCAGCTCTATTGTAGCTTCATCCTCTGGAGCGTTTTCATAATCTCCCAAAACACCGCGCGGCATAAGGAGCTTGTCACAAAAGTCCTGTATTGCGCGCACGACAAATCCTTCTCTTTCCAACTCACTTTTTATAGCGCTGAGCAACCCGTCATCACCCAAAGCTTTAAAACCAATACGCGAGAGAATCTGTATAGCCTTCATATCGGGTTTTATCTGGGAAAGAGCCGGGCGCATAACGCTACCGATCAAAACAAGGTCGGTAATATCATTCTGCTTAAAAAAATCAATAATCTTACCGGCAGAGCCCAGATTAGCCCAAAGTGTCTGCTCTTGCGGGAGGTCTTTTATCCGATCCTCATCGCATTGTCCGTTTAAAACAACAACATAGGCTTTAATGCCTTTGTTTTCGCAAACACTAAGTAGATAGGCAGGGAGATTTCCACCCCCCGCTATAATACCTAATCTGTCAATATTTATTATTTCTTGTGGGGCTGACATAAGGGGAACTTTGTTTTCTCACGAGCAAAAGTGATAACAGAGGAAACCAGTTCATCATCTGGAAATCCTTCAGCAACGCTTTCAAGGCGCTCTTCCAAAGTGCCTTCATCACCAAAAAGCTGGTTAAAAGCGCGTTGTAACTTGCGAATCTGTTTCCGGGTAAAGCCGCGGCGCTCCAGTCCGATCAAATTCAGTCCTGCCAAAAAAGCGCGTTCGCCTTTGACTCGGCCATAAGGGATGACATTCTTTTCTACACCCGACATTCCGCCTATAACGGCATGAGCGCCAATGCGTATAAATTGATGAACCGCAGAGAGTCCACCAAGCACGGCATAATCACCGACATGAACATGTCCGGCCAGAGTTGCGTTATTGGCTAGAATAACGTGATCGCCTACCACACAATCATGCGCAACATGGGAAGCCATCATAAACAGGCAGTTATCACCGATAACCGTTTTCATTTCCCCGCCTTTCGTTCCGGGGTTCATTGTAACATGCTCGCGGATTATATTGTTTTTGCCGATAATAAGCGCTGATTTCTCACCACCATATTTCAAGTCCTGAGGCGGCGTTCCCAAGGAAGCAAACGGATATATGTGCGTTCCTTCACCAATCGTGGTCATCCCTTCAACATGAATATGGGAAACAAGCGTGACGTTATCTTCAATAGTTACATCTGAGCCGATACAACAATATGGCCCTATCCGGACTGTATCGGCGATTTGTGCGCCCTCTTCAATAATGGCTGTAGGATGTATATTTTGTGACATTCTTATCTTTTTATAAACGATCTATCAGAGAGGTGTACGTCTTTTTACGTACGCCCACATTGTAACCAAACACGTCCCTAAAACAAAGTCACACTTTGTAACGAAAAGTATCACGGGCGGATTAATGTGACTGAATTATTTCTCGTTAGGGTCAGTATCAGTGATCATAGCGCTATAGACAGATTCGGCGCAGACTTTTCTTTCAACAGTTGCCGTACCTTTGAATTTCCATACCGAGCCGCGAGATTGTATTTTTTCAACATGGACATGCATGGTATCGCCCGGAACAACAGGTTTTCTAAAACGGGCATTATCGATGGTCATAAAATAAACGACTTTGCCTTTGGCTTCATCGCCTAGGAAATTAACCACGACCAAAGCGGATGTCTGAGCCATAGCCTCAATAATCAGAACGCCTGGCATGACTGGGTATCCCGGAAAGTGCCCCATAAAATGTGGTTCGTTTATCGTAACGTTTTTTACACTTGTTGCGCTTTTCCCGGGATCAAGCTCAATGACCTTATCAATCATCAAGAGGGGATAACGATGTGGAATCATTTCCATGACCTGTTGAATATCGATAATAGATTTGTTATCTTCACTCATGTCTTAAATATCCTGTAAAACGTCCTTTTAAATTAAAAACTCACTCAAAGCCATAGTTAGGGTTTAGACCCTAGTTAATCCCTTTTTTTCTTTTTAATCAAGCGATTTAGCGCAGCGATTTGCCGGAAAAATTGTGTTTTTGGAAAAGCCGGCGACCCAATATATTCCCCGCCACCAGCTAAATCATTAATAACACCTGACTGAGCACCAATTTTAGCATTCTTGCCAATATGCAAATGCCCGGCTATTCCGGCTTGCCCGCCGATTGCAACATAGTCATCAATCGTGCAGGAGCCCGAAATCCCCACTTGCGAGACAATAATACATCCTTTGCCGATGACAACATTATGACCAATTTGTACAAGATTATCGATCCACGTCCCCTGCCCGATAATTGTATCAGGCCCTGCTCCTCGATCTATTGTAGTATTTGCGCCAATTTCCACATGGTTTTCGATGATAACCCGGCCAAGTTGCGGTACTTTCACATGGCCTTTCGGGTCTATGGCAAAGCCAAAACCATCCTGTCCCACACGTACGCCGGGATAAAGCCGCACATAATCCCCAATCAAAGCATGAGAAACAGATGTTTGTGTTCCAATACGGCAGTTATCGCCGATTTTGACGCCTTCCTGAATAACCGTCCCGGCATCTATCCATGCATTTCTACCAATCATCACATTTGGACCGATCACGACATATGGCGCGATATATGCGTTCTCACCTAGTTTTGCCGTTTTATCAATTAAGGCCAGCGGTGAAATTTCATTTTTCGGTTTCTTCTCAGGATAAAAAGCTTGAGCAGCCAGCGCGTAGAATTTATAAGGCGTAGGCGAAATAAGGCATATTAGTCCTTTGGGAGCAATCTTGGCCATTTGCGGAGAAACAAAACAGGCTCCGGCCTTTGTCTTAATGAAATCCTCTTTATATTTTACATTATCCAAAAAGCTTAAATGATTAGGCTGAGCATCTTTAAGGGGATTTACATCATCAAGAACCAAAAAATCATCAGCATTTTCAGGCAAAGGGCAATCAAGCATTCTGGCTATTTCACCAACCGTAAAGCTTTTGGCTTTCGTAAAAAATCGTGGGTCAGCCATAATACTTAATCTCGCCTCTAAGGTCTAAACCCTAGTTTTGTTTTTATTTTATTCCAAAGACAAAGAGGGCAGTTTTTTGTCCATGCGTGACATGACATCGGAAGTTATATCAAGCTTATTACTACCAATGATAATATTCTGGCGTGTGATAATCAGGTCTATTTCTTGCTCGTCAGCTATTTCCTGACAAACATCCGTGATTGTTTCAGTAAGCTTGTTCATCGTTTTGGAATAACTTTTATCCAACTCGGCTTTTTTCTTTTGCAGAGTATTGTGCGCTTCTATGCGACGTTTTTCGAAATTCTGTGCGGTCTTTATTAAATCTTCTTTAGACATATCGCCGCGCTTTTCTTCAATTTCTTTTTGTTCTGCACGCAATTTATCTTCCTGTTCTTTCACAGACTTAAGAAATGTTTTGCGTTTTTTATCTACTTGTTTCTTAATGGATTTGGCTGCTTTTGAAGAAATCAGAATTCTATCAACATCAACAACAGCTATCTTTGTTTCTGCGTGAGCCGATTGTGAGCAAAGTCCCACGGACGATCCGACAACAAACAAAAGCACAAACACCACGACAAATATGTTCCGAAAACTATGAACACTCATTCTTATATCCTTATTTTGTATATTTGATTTATATAATTGTATTAGAAGCGTGTTCCAAAATCAAATCGGAAATGCTCTTCCTCGTCATAATCTTCTTTAAGATATGGAAGCGCAAAGTCGATACGGATCGGCCCCAAAGGCGAACGCCATGATAAACCGACACCGGCAGTAGCACGCAAAGATGACTCATCAACGATATTTGCCCCACTTTCATCCAGATCATATAAGGAACCAAAATCGCTAAATGCGTGACCACGAATGCCCAGTTCTTTAGGCAAACCGAGCGGAAAAGACATTTCCGCACTTCCGCGGTAGAAATAATTACCACCCAAAGCATCTTTTGTTGACGTATCACGCGGACCAATCCCTGAGCTCTCAAAACCGCGAAGTTTTGAACCACCAAGGAAGAAACGTTCGTTAATCTCAACGTCTTTTCCACCATAAGCGCCTATCGCACCTGTTTCCCCTAAAATATTAAGAATCCATTGATCGGAAATCGGATAATAATACGAGGCACCGGTTTCTGCCGAAACATATTTGGCATCTCCGCCAAGCCCTGCGACCTCAGATTTCAGCCAATAGGTCATGCCGGTTGTCGTCATAAACACACTATCACGTGTGTCATAGACCAGACGTTGTGCAACGGCAGATGTTGTCCTCTCTCCCTCTTGTTCTCTGATGTAATGCGATGCATCGTCGTCAACATCTGTAATTTCGTTTTTCAGGATTTTATAGCTCAGTGTCTGACGCCAGTTTTCCGATAAAGGATAACCTATGCGTAACGCGCCACCAGTGCGTTTTTGGTCATAGGAACTCTCATCTTGATAATCGGTGGTAGTATGATACAGATCAAATCCTGCTGATAAATCACGATTAAGAAAATACGGTTCTGTGAAGGACAGGTCAAATTGTGTTCTCTCACCGGCAATCACAGCACCTAGTTCCAAATTTTGCCCCTTACCCAGCAGGTTACGCTCGCGGATACGGAAATCTGCCAAAGGACCGTCAGTTGTTGAAAAACCTGCTCCAACTGACAAGTCACCAGTGGATTTTTCTTCGACATCCACATCAACAATAGTGCGGTCTGGCGCAGAGCCTTGCGAAACGTCAATATTGACCAATTCAAAAAAATCAAGGTTTTTGATATTGCGTTCTGACTTGGCAATTTTCGAGCGATTAAACGGGTCGCCCTCAACCAGAGTCATTTCACGTCGCACGACTTTATCCAAAGTCCGGATATTTCCATTCACGTTAATCCGCTCAACAAAGACGCGTGGTGTTTCGTTAATGTAGAAAACAATATCAATGGTTTTTTGAACGTGATCTCTATGTATCTCCGGGCGAATATCAACAAACGCATACTGTAGATCACCAAGCGTGCCGGTCATATTTTCAACGCTTTTCTTGACCTTTTCTGCATTGTACCAGTCACCTTCTTCCAGTTTTATTTCACTATTCAAAACACTGGCATCAAAATCCCGCAATGCCGATTGAATACTTGCCTTGCCGATTTTATAACGCTCACCTTCTTCTACGCTGAATGTAACAAAAAAGCTGTCCTTTTTACCGGATAGTTCAGCGATGGCTGATAAAATCTGGAAATCGGCATAGCCTTGTTTGAGATAGTAATTTCTTATAAGCTCGCGGTCATAGGACAGACGGTCTTGGTCATAACGATCACTATTGGAAAGAAAACGATACCACACGCTTTCCTTCGTGCTGATCACGCTGCGCAATTTATCATCACTGTAAACCTTGTTCCCGACAAAGCGGATAGATTTAACTTTGGTGACTTTCCCTTCCTGAATTTCAAAAACCAGATTCACCCGGTTTTGATCCAGCCGAATGATTTTTGGTTGAATGGAAACTGAAAAACGTCCTTGTCGACGATATAACTGGTTTAGGCGCACGACATCTGACTGGATTTTTGTGCGTGTAAAGACCTGACGTGCTCTAAGTTGAACTTCCGACAAAAGTTCGTCATTTTTAATCTTATCATTTCCTTCAAAAACAATTTTATTGATGACCGGGTTCTCAACAACGTTAATGGTAACAACGCCGTTTTTATTATCCACTTTCACATCGGCAAACAGACCGGTAGAGAACAGGCTTTTCAACGCTTTATCTGTCGACGCGCTGTCAATTTTGTCGCCGACTTTCAAATCCATGTATGAAGAGATTGTTGTTTCTTCAATGCGCTGTGCGCCGTTTATTTCTATGCGCTTAACGGTTTGTGCCGACCATGCGGGCGTCGGATTGGTCACGATCAACGCTGCGCCGGCGGCAAGACAAAAAGCAAGAGTTTTGAATTTTGGAAAAGATGTAGGAATCATAACGTACTCACATAATCACTTGAATGAACAGGTTTAAATAAATAGAAAACTTAGTCGGACGACTTATCTGACGCATAAGCTAGAAGATCACTGATATTTGCAAATATCATGATTCCCAACAACATTATCAGACCTGTTATTATAGCGATAGTTTGAATACGCGATGAGATAGCTTTACCCATAACTATTTCGTAAAGCAGGAACACCAAATATCCGCCATCAAGTGCAGGAATAGGCAGGATATTAATAATAGCGAGCATAAAAGAGAAGCTGGCTATGATCATAATATAGTCATATGGACCGGCTTTTACTGCTTTACCGACGGTTTGGCTCATCTTTCCAAAGCCGGCAACGACTTGGTCATCATTCTTTCCTTTAAACGCAGCATGAATAAGCACATAAGAACTGACGACTCCTCTTTTAAGCGAAAAACCGGTGCGCTTTATAGCTTCAAATAAGGGTAATCGCACAAAAAGCTTTTCTTTGGGATCGCTTACAAAAGTATATTTATAGTGTTTATGTTCAGGATAATCAAAATGCTCGTTAAAGCGCGCCGGGAAGATCATAAGGAAAAAATCTTCACCTTCTTCATCACCCACAACATAAGATGTTAGCCCGATGAGCAACTCCTTATCGAAATTCTCCCGGATCAATTCGCGCGTTTTATCCGGCTGGTCTTTAACAGAAATACCGTTGATGCTGCTGATCGCCCTTTTAATGTTTATCACTCCAACATGGCACATCCCTGTTTGACCATGATGCATTTTTATACCTTTCTTGGTTTCATAGCGTCGCTCTAATGCAGCAAAAGTAAATTCTAAAATTTTATCATCGCGCATAACGGTATAAGTATGCGGTTCCGGGGGAAGATCATACCATGTAGAATCATAAACATCTTCCATACGGCGATTATCTTTGCCGTCCATGGCAATAATTTTATCACCCAGCTTTATGCCTGCTTCATAAGCAGGAGATTCAACGGCAAGAGTATCTATCACAATGGGGCTCGAGCGTTGTCCGACAGTCGAATAGACGCTTATAACAATTAGAAAGGTAAGAATAATATTAATCAATGGCCCCGCAGCAACAATAAGAAAACGTTGCCAAGCAGGCTTCATGCCATATGCATAGTCTTTTTCTTTTTCTGTTAAAGGACGCGGTTTCTCTTTCTCCGCGTCCCATACTTGCGGATTTTTTGGATCAACATCACCAAACAGCTTAATATATCCGGCAATAGGAAAAGCCCGGATAAAATAACGTGTATCTGTTTCTTTCTTGCCGCCAAATGTATAAAGCGCTTTGCCGAAACCAAAAGAAAATTCCTCAACACGCACGCCGAAATATCGTGCAACAATATAATGCCCCCATTCATGCACGGTAATAACAATGAATAGAGTGATAAACAGCATAAACACAAAAATAAAAATGTGTTCCAATGTCCCGGCAAATAATGCTGTTATGACCTCCATTTTCCCTGCCTGCTATCTACTTTAAGTGGAAATAACGCGTGACTATACTTTCTAAGTTATCAATTGATAAATATCGTTCAAATTGGTAAAGGCCATAATTCCAATCAGAAAGACAAAACCAGCACGAAACGAGTACTCTTGTATGTATTCCGGGACGGCTTTGCCAATAATTGATTCAATACCGTAGAAAAGCAAGTGTCCGCCATCAAGCATCGGAATAGGCAGCAGGTTAATAAAGCCAAGGTTAATCGACAATAAAGCTGTCAGAAGGATCAAAGGGATGATCCCCTGCATTGCCGTTTCTCCTGTAATGGCTCCAATACGCACGATTCCGCCTAGCTCCGTAGCGCTTCGTGTCCCGACCACTATTTGCCACAGCGCCTGAAGCGATGAAACCGTCATAACATAGCTTTCATTAATTGCGCTTTGTACGGCTGTCATCATCGTATGGGATACGAACTTCTCGGGCTGCAGATTTGATAGATACAGGACTTCTTCCCCAATATCTTCGGTCTGCCACAGTTCCGGGTTTTTATCGGTAAGCGGCGCCACAATAAGGGAATCAATAATGGTTGCGTCATTAATTTGGTCTGCCACGCTGGAATCTCCGGAATCTTCATTTCCACCACTTTCCTTGGTTTTTAATCCGATTATAAACGTTGTGTCCATACGTGTTTTCAGCTCTTCGAGAACTTGTTGCTTGTTGTCATATTCAACGCCGTCAATAGACTTGATACTTTTTATCAATATTCCTTTTTCTGCTCCGATAAGCCCGAGTATGCCAATAGAGTTTGAAAAACCGAATTTATCGGTCATGGTGACTTTTTTCGGTCTAGCTGTAATTTCGATTGTTTCACCACCACGTTTAACAACAAAATGACGTTCTTCATCCAGTGCGACCATCATCTCACGACGGATATCACTGAAATCCTCAATTCCTTTACCATCAATAGTGAGGATGAGGTCATGAGGCTTGAAGCCATATTTTTCTGCGTTACTGCCTTCCATAACAGCTGCGGCAGTCGGTGGAGAAACAGGCTGACCGTGTGTCACGTAAAGTCCGGCCAAAAGTGCTATCGCAAAGAGGTAGTTAATTCCGGGGCCGGCCAGAACAATTAGGGCGCGTTGCCACACTTTTTTCGTAAAGAAAGCGACTTTAAGCTCTTCTTCAGTCATTTCGCGCACTTCATCCCCGTCTTCGAGCGTATCGCTATGTCCGGCACTGGCCGGATTGGTATCCCCGAAAAGTTGGACAAAGCCGCCAAGCGGGATCATTGAGATTTTCCAGCGTGTCCCTGCTTTGTCATTAAAACCGTATATTTCCTTGCCAAAACCGATAGAGAATTTTTCCACACGCACGCCGCACATACGCGCAACGATGTAGTGTCCCCATTCATGGACAAAAACCAGAATGCTCAAAACAAGGATAAGCGATCCACCGTATATCCAGATATTTTCACCGACCATCTGTATGAGTTCAAAAAAATTCATAAGCGTTTACTCTTCCTTTAATGGTTAACTTTATGCAGCCTTTTCAGGCGCTTTGCATGAAATATCAATAAATTCATTCGTTGCCTGCCGCACAATGGTATCTAATTTTTCTATCTCTCCAACAGTTTTTAATCCGTTTCTGCCACATATTTTGGAGGCGGCGAGCTTCGGAAGTAATATATCAATACTATAAGTTACACAGCGCATTATATCACCAAAAGCAATCTCATGGTTTAAAAAACGGGCAACTGCCACTTCATTTGCAGCATTGAGTGTAATACAGGCCGCCTGCCCCAATTCAAGACATTTATAAGCATAAAGTATTGAGGGGAATTTATCCGTATCCGGTTTTTCGAAAGTCAGGCCGTTTCCCTCTGTTAGCATTGTAATATCCAGTATGTTACCACCTTTGTCCAGTCGATTCGGCCAGCCAAGCGCTGAGGCAATCGGTGTGCGCATATCACTTGCGCCCATCTGAGAGAGCATCGATCCGTCTTTATAAGAGACAATCGAATGAATGGTTGATTGCGGGTGAATAACGACATCTATCTTATCAGCCGACATGGAGAATAAATGTGCCGCCTCAATAATCTCCAGAGCCTTGTTCATCAGTGTCGCGCTATCTACTGAGATCTTTGCACCCATATTCCATGTTGGATGCGCAACCGCTTGTTCTGGCGTGGCAGCATCCATTTCTTCTTTATTCCAGTGCAGGAACGGCCCGCCGGAGGCTGTCAATATCAGGCGATCAATCTGCGCCCGGTTCTCTTCTTCGAATACCTGGAAGATAGCGTTATGCTCACTATCGACCGGAAGAATGTTCGCGTTATTCTCTTTGGCTAGAGCCATAATCATTTCACCGGCGGCAACCAAAGGCTCTTTATTGGCGAGCGCAACATTATTGCCTTGCTCCAGTGCTGCAATAATCGGCTTTAATCCGGCAAACCCCATAATTGCGGCAACGACCAAATCCACCTTTTCGCCCGCAGCAGATATAACAGCATTTTGCCCTGCTTCAACTGTAACAGAACTTCCTTCCAGCAGAGACTGCAGTTTCTCTTTCTGTGTTTCATCGGCAATAATGGCCTTTTTTGCACTTAGCCTTTTTGCAATCTCCGCCAGCCTCGAAACATTTTTATGTGCCGTGACAGCATATACATCAAACAGATCAGGAGAGTTTGTAATGACATCTATTGTGCTGCGCCCGATAGACCCGGTCACACCCAGAATAGAAACACATCTTTTATCAACGTTAGGTAGCGTAGTCATGTGTTATATCCATTCTGCGCCAGTCAAATTTTCAGGTGTTTGTTTGCGAAAAACGTGCAGGGACTAGCCGTAGCTAATGCCAAGCGGTTTGAACAAACAAACACAAAAATTTGCAGCGCCTTTATCAAGATTTCATTTTACAAGCAAATTATCATCTTTTTTGACTCTTGAATATGCTACGGCATGTCCTGCGTGCCAAAAAATTGATTCTTTTCCCGCAAAATGAAACAGAATTGCACATAACACGTGACTACACTACCTAAAAGACATAGGACAACAACGTTATTAGAATTAGAAAAACCGGTGCTCCCAGCAACATTGAGTCAATCCGATCCAGAATCCCTCCATGACCGGGAATAAGATTACCCGTATCTTTTACTTTTGCCATGCGCTTGATAAAGGAAACAAGCAAATCTCCTGCTTGTCCGACACTGCCGATAATAGCGCCTAACGTGCCTGCAATCGTGCATTCAATATACCATGACATGTCAGGAGGAAAGACACTGATTAAATCCGTAAAAATGCACCACAAAAAACCAAAAAGAGCTGGAAACGCCAAAGCACCGCCAAATCCAGACCAAGTCTTATTAGGGCTGATATTCTGGATCAATTTTGGCCCGCCATAAGTTTTTCCTACAAAATAAGCACCGATATCGCTAAACCAGATCATCCCTAAAAACATGAGTAGGATATTGATGGAATATTCTTCGCGCAGCGCGAAGAAACTACTATAGGATATCAACATGTAGATCACGCCCCATACCATGACAGGGATAAAATGCTGCAACTTTTTTGCCAGTCCGTACCATTCATGCAGGGAAACCAGTAAAGCCAGAAGCAGCCACAGCTTTAAAATAAGCCCACCTATAATTATGGTATACAAAAACAGCGGCGCAATAAGCGCAGCCGAGGCAATACGTTTTATGAGTTCCGAGCGTTTGGTCACTTCTTATTTTAAACCCTGCTATGATTTACATTCTTAGAAAAAGAGCTTTCAACATTTTCCAAGAACCGAATGACTATACAAACTATTCTTAAGTAAAACTACTATAAACAAAAGAACCTGACCCTAAGCACTACCACTTTGTTTAAGACCACCATAACGCCGCTCGCGCCCCGCGTAATCATCAAGTGCCTTAAGCAAATCATTGCGTCCGAAATCAGGCCATAATGTCGGAGTAAAGATCATTTCGGCATAAGCACATTGCCAAAGAAGGAAATTACTGATTCGCATTTCACCACTGGTGCGGATCATCAGATCAGGATCTGGGATTCCTGCTGTATACAGATTATCAGCGATCGCCTGTTCAATGGCCATAGCGTCCAGATTTTCTGCACCACCTTTTTGGATAAACTTCTGGCATGCCTGCGCGATATCATGTTTTCCGCCGTAATTCAGAGCGATGATAACATGAATGCTGTTATTATCACGAGTCAGGTTCTCCGCATTGGCAATCAACTCGATAATATCATTGTCAAAAGCACTACGATTTCCGATCACGCTCAACCGCGCATTTTTTTTGTGGAAGTTGGAAATCTGGGAGCGCAGATACTGACGCAGTAGATCCATAAGGTCGTTTATTTCCTGCTCCGGCCTACTCCAGTTCTCGGAAGAAAAACCAAATAAGGTAATATACTTGATGCCAAACTCTGCAGCCGCTTCTATCGTTCGGCGCACAGCTTCCGCACCTTTTTTGTGCCCCATAATACGAGGCAGACCGCGCTTTTGCGCCCAGCGACCATTTCCATCCATGATAATAGCAATATGCTCAGGAAATTCTTTTTTATCCTTGGGGCTGTCATCTAAAGGCGTTTTTGTCATGCTGGTAAAAACTTTTTATCCTGATAGTGGTGCATATATATATAAATAAATAACAAAGCTATGCCTGACAACGACTATACGGTCATGATGTCCTGTTCTTTGTCATCAAGCATATCATCTATTTTCTTAATGGCATCATCAGTAAGTTTTTGCACTTCATCACTCAGGCGCTTAAGTTCATCTTCGGAAATCTCACCGTCTTTCTGCATTTTTTTAACAGTGTCCATACCGTCCTTACGTACGCTGCGTACGGAAATACGTGCGTTTTCTGCGTATTTTCCGGCAATGCGGCTTAACTCTTTGCGGCGCTCTTCATTAAGATCGGGAATAGGAATGCGGATATTATTTCCATCGGGCATGGGGTTCAGTCCCAACCCGGAATCGCGGATGGCTTTCTCAACAGCCTTCACAGCAGAGGTATCCCAGACCTGTACGCTAAGCATGCGCGGTTCCGGTGCGCTAACTGTGCTAACCTGATTAATTGGCATTTTGGAGCCATACATATCGACGACAACCGGATCCAGAAAGTTGACCGATGCACGCCCCGTCCTTAGACCCGAAAATTCTTTTTGAAGTGATTCGATTACGCCATCCATCCGGCGTTTAATATCTTCTTTATTATATGCCATAATTATCCCCTAATTCCTGTTAAGCTGACATTTTGTCCTTGTTCTCCGTACAATATCAATGATAGTACTTATTTTTCAAGCACATGCAACAACAGTGTATTTTCCATTACCTTGTACGACTTTCGAAAAATTGCCCTTTTCCATTACCGAGAAAATCACAATCGGAATATTATTCTCGCGTGCCAGAGAAATAGCCGTTGCATCCATGACTTTTAAATCTTTTGTCAAAACATCCAGATACGAAATACGATCATAATGCTCCGCATTCGGGTTTTCTTTTGGATCTTCTGAGTAAACGCCGTCGACTTTGGTTCCCTTCATAATGACGTCACAATCCATTTCCGAAGCGCGTAAGGCTGCACCGGTATCCGTTGTAAAGTAAGGGTTTCCTGTTCCTGCGGCAAAAATAACCACGCGACCTTTCTCCATATGCCGCATAGCACGCCGCCTGATATAAGGCTCACAAATCGAGTCCATACGAATGGCGGAAAGCACACGCGTATTAATGTCTAGTTTTTCAAGGGCGTTTTGTAAAGCCAGAGCATTAATGACAATCCCAAGCATTCCCATATAATCTGCCGTAGTACGATCCATTCCTTCAGCAGCTCCGGAAACGCCGCGAAAGATGTTTCCCGCGCCCACAACAACACAAACTTCAATGCCCAAATCAACCACTTCTTTGATATCATTAGCTACACGTTTGACAGTACATGAATCCAGCCCGTATTCTTTATCTCCCATCAAGACTTCGCCGGACATTTTCAACATAACGCGTTTATATGGGTAAGAGGCATTTTCCGAAGGTTTGGTTTTTGTTGTTGCCATGCCTTAAATACTCCAATTTAAAAATAGTTATGGGTTTAGACCCTAGCATCAAATTAAAGCCAGCCACACGGTTTTGCAATGCGGCTGGCAATAATAATGTACCTTATAAAGAACTATGCATTCGCAACGGCTGCGACTTCAGCAGCAAAGTCTTCTTCTTTTTTCTCGATACCTTCGCCAAGCTGTACACGTTCAAAGCTGGAAACCTTAATATCTCCGGCATCTTTAACCGCTTGAGCAACTGTTTTGTCAGTATCCATGATGAAAGCTTGCTCCAGCAGGCAGATTTCTTCATAGAATTTGCGCAATCGACCCTCAACCATTTTATCTGCAATCTCAGGGGGCTTGCCAGATGCTATAGCTTGTTCTTTCAAAACTGTGCGTTCGCGCTCCAGAACATGGGCAGGCACTGAATCCTTATCAAGTGATTGTGGATTTGCAGCGGCAACGTGCATTGCAACTTGTTTACCGATATTTTGAAGTGTATCTATGTTTTCACTTGATTCAAGAGCAATCAAAACACCAATCTTGCCAAGACCTTCAGAAAGAGAACTGTGCATATAACCAACGATCGCGCCATTATCTACGCTAACATTGCTCATGCGGCGAAGAGCCATATTTTCACCAACTGTCGCAATCAAGTCTGTTAAAGTTTGATCAACTGTTTTCCCGTCCATATCAGCGGCTTTCAGTTCATCCAGATTGTTAACATCAAGCGCTAATTTAGCGACTTTTCTAACAAAACTCTGGAAAGACTCGTTACGCGCAACAAAGTCAGTTTCTGCATTCACCTCAACAACCGCGCCTTTATTACCTTCTGTAATAATAGCGACAAGACCTTCTGCCGCTGTGCGACCGGATTTCTTAGCAGCTTTGGCAAGGCCTTGTGTACGCAGCCAGTCGATAGCTTTTTCCATGTTGCCGTCATTATTAACCAGAGCTTTTTTAGCGTCCATCATGCCTACGCCTGTGGCTTCGCGCAGTTCTTTTACCATTGATGCTGTAATGTCAGCCATATTTCCATCCTCTTATTTTAAAATTAAAAATAATAATAATTGGTGTTTGGCACTGACTTAAATTAAGCCGATGCAGCTTTCTTTTTGCCTTTCTCATCGGCTTTTTCTTCAGCTTTTTTCTCGGTTTCAGCAGGAACTGCTTCTTCTTCGGCCTTTTTCTCAGATTTCACCTTGGCTTTCTCACCGCCTTTTTCTTTTTTCGGAGCGGCCTTGTCCTCTTTAGAATCTTTATTTTCTTTTTCTGCCTTTTTCGCTTTTTTGCTTTGAGGGATTTTTACATCCACCGCTTCGCTTGCACCAAGGTCTTTGCCGCTCTTGCCAAGCTCAGCCTGCAGACCGTCAACGACTGCGCCGACAACAAGCTCACAGTAAAGGTCGATTGCGCGCAACGCATCATCATTACCCGGAATTGGATAATCAACGCCTTCAAGGTTTGAGTTACTATCAACAATCGCAAACACAGGGATGCCCAGTTTATTGGCTTCTTTAATCGCAATGTCTTCTTTGTTAGTATCGATCACGAACATAGCGTCCGGTTGACCGCCAATATCTTTAATACCGCCGATAGAGGCATCCAACTTGCCTTTCTCACGTGTCATCATCAACAATTCTTTTTTAGTGAAACCGCTCTGATCTCCGGAAAGAATTTTTTCCAGATCGCGCAAACGGTTGATAGAGGCTGTGATTGTTTTCCAGTTAGTGAGCATACCACCCAGCCAACGTTGGTTTACGTAGTACTGGCCGCAACGTTTTGCACTATCGGCAATCTGTTCTTGTGCTTGTCTTTTAGTCCCGACAAACAAAATACGTCCGCCCTTTGAGACAATATTACGGATTTCTATCAAAGCTGCTTGCAATAAGGGTTGTGTTTGTTGCAAATCAAGAATGTGAACGCCATTACGCACACCAAAAATAAAGGGGCGCATTTTAGGGTTCCATCGACGTGTGTGGTGTCCAAAGTGAACGCCTGCTTCCAAGAGCTGACGCATAGAAAATTCAGGTATTGGCATGATTTATCTCCTTTTTCCGGTTATACCTCTGCAGGACTTTGAGTAACCATTTGGCTACACCGGATGGAACTTACTCTAAAGAAGAAGCAAAATCCCAAATCCCGCATGTGAATTTAAAACTGAGGTTTTTTATCGAAAAAACGAGGAGAATGCAAGGAATTTATTATTTTTCTGCGATCCTTAGTACACCATTTTCTGCCCGCAAGGCATTTCTGGTCTGGGAACTCAGTGACCAACCGCCCGGAAGCTCTATGATAGCTGCGCGTTTCTTATCTACATGAGCAAAAATTTTCACCTTCGAGTGTCCACGCCCTTCAATATCCAAGAAGGATTTGAGCTTCTTAGCGCTTTCTTTGTCATTCAAATGAATTTCAATCTCATTGATTTTCTTATCCAGTGCTGCTTCCAAGGGCTGGAGTTTCTGTGATGTAAAGCGCAGATGATCTTCTTTTAGCTCAACCTCAACAGTGAGCAGGAGCGGCTCCCCGGCCTCCAGAAACTCGCGCACTCCATGCAATGTCTCAGAAAAAATCGTGACCTCAAATATTCCCGTAGGATCGGAGAGCTGCAAAAAGGCGTATTTACTGCCTCTTTGAGAAATTTTTTCCTGCTTTTTCAAAAGCACACCGGCCATCTGATATACAGCCGCACCCTTAGTCACAATGTCCTGCTCGACATAGGCCAGTGAGTGGATGTTCATCCGCTCAAACTGTTCCAGCCGTGTATCCAGCGGATGAGCGGATAAGTAATACCCTACAGCGGCAAATTCGTTTGCGAGTTGCTCCAACGGTGTCCACTTCGTAATTTCGGGAAGCGCCGGCATACCCAGCCCGCCGTCTGTTGCATCATCTCCAAACAAACTGACTTGACCGGAACTGCGTTCCTCTGCCAAAGAATGCGAATAACGCAATAAGACATCAGCGCCTTTGTACAAGTTTGAGCGATCATCATGAATGGAATCAAATACGCCGGCACAAATCATACGCTCGAACTGCCTACGGTTCATGGTTCGAGGGTCAAGGCGCTTGGCAAAGTCTTGCAGGTCTTTAAAAGACCCGTTTTCCTCTCTTTCAGCCACAAGCTGTTTCATAGCTTCTTCGCCTACGCCTTTGAGTGCACCTAAAGCATAGCGCACCGCTACATCTTCCACCTTAAAATCGGCATTAGACGTATTCACATCAGGAGGCAAGAGCTTAATTTTGGCTCTGTCCAAGTCCTGCTTGAACACGCTTAGCTTGTCGGTATTACCCAAATCCAGCGTCATCAAGGCAGCCATAAACTCCACCGGATAATTAGCTTTCAACCATGCTGTCCAATAAGCAATCAGCGCATATGCTGCAGCATGGGATTTGTTAAAGCCGTAACCGGCAAACTTGGCGATTTGATCAAAAATTTCGGAGGATACTTTCTCGGACACATCGTGGCTTTTCTTCGCACCATCCACAAAGAGCTTGCGCTGCGCGACCATTTCGCTATGGATTTTCTTACCCATGGCTCGTCGCAACAAATCCGCCCCGCCAAGTGTATAGCCTGCCAGTTGCTGCGCCGCTTGCATGACCTGTTCCTGATAAATCATAATTCCGTGTGTTTCTTCAAGGAATGGCTGGAGTACCGGGTGCATGTAATCAGGGTCTTCGCGTTCTTCCTTCACATTGATATATTTTGGGATATTGTCCATAGGCCCTGGACGATATAGCGAAACAATGGCAATAACGTCTTCAAAGCGGTTGGGTTTGACTTTCTTAAGCATGTCTCTCATGCCAGCACTTTCCAGTTGGAACACACCGACCGTATCGCCACGCGTCATGAGTTCATAAGCGCCCGGATCATCGATAGGAATATCCAGTGTATCGATTTTCTTACCGGTTTGCTGCTCTATGATTTTGAGAGTTTTGTTCACAACCGTCATGGTTTTTAGGCCAAGAAAATCGAATTTTACGAGACCCGCTTGTTCCACGAATTTCATATTAAATTGCGTTACCGGCATATCAGAGCGCGGATCGCGATAAAGCGGGATCAATTCGTCGAGCGGTCTGTCTCCAATTACAACCCCGGCAGCGTGTGTAGAAGCGTGACGGTAAAGTCCTTCGAGTTGCAGGGCGATATCAATGAGCTTGCTCTGCGTTTCGTCCTTGTTGCGCTCGGCACGTAAATCTTTATCCGCATCCAGCGCTTCTTGGAGCGTCATGGGTTTGGTCGGGTTATTGGGAATAAGTTTAGCGATGCGATCAACCTGCCCGTAAGGCATTTGCAGAACGCGCCCGACATCACGCACTACGGCGCGTGCTTGTAACTTACCAAATGTAATAATCTGTGCAACGTGATCGTAACCATATCGTTCTTGAACGT
Source organism: Alphaproteobacteria bacterium (assembly GCA_023141075.1). Taxonomy (GTDB): domain Bacteria; phylum Pseudomonadota; class Alphaproteobacteria; order Micavibrionales; family Micavibrionaceae; genus UBA1672. The sequence continues at coordinate 769 of JAGLKL010000003.1, read as the reverse complement.
AGCGTATTACTTCATCACGTCTATCTTGGCAAAAATCTACGTCAAAGTCAGGCATAGATACACGCTCCGGATTAAGGAAACGCTCAAACAGCAAGCCAAGCTTTAATGGATCAAGATCGGTAATCTTAAGTGCCCAAGCTACAACTGAACCCGCACCTGAACCTCGTCCGGGGCCAACAGGGATACCATGCTCTTTCGACCATTTGATAAAGTCAGAAACGATCAGGAAATAGCCCGGAAATCCCATTTGGTTGATAACATCGAGCTCAAAATCCAGCCGTTCGCGGTAAGGTTTGGCTACTTTTTGCTTGTCCTTTTTCTTCATGTCATCGGTAAAAACGAATTTTTCCAGTCGCCATTCCAAGCCTTCTTTGGCCTGCACGGATAACTCTTCTTTTTCCGGGAGTTTGCTTTCTGTTTCAAATGGAGGAAGGATTGGGTGTATAGGCTTTAAAAGATAAGAGCATCTTTGCGCAATAACGACTGTATTCTTTATGGCTTCAGGCAGGTCTTCGAAAAGCTTTGCCATTTCATCTGCAGATTTAAAGTAATGTTCCGTCGTAACTTTACGTCGGTCAGTTTCAGTAACATAACGGCCTTCAGCTATACAAAGAAGCGCATCATGTGCTTCGTATGCTGTACGGTCTTTGAAGTAACAGTTATTCGTAGCGACCAGCGGTACATCATATTCATAAGCCAGATCGATAAGTGTTTCTTCGATTTTATCTTCCTCTGGCAAGCCATGGCGTTGCAGCTCTATATAAAAACG
>JAGLKL010000299.1 GCA_023141075.1 Alphaproteobacteria bacterium | reverse complement strand
GCCTCTATGGAAAGCTTTTTGGCATTCGTAACATGCGCACGTTCATCCAGTATGGTTTTAAGGTTCTTTTTGAATTCAGCAGTTAATTTATCAGTCAGGTTTTTTGGCATAACTGCATAATGGCGATTCTACAGGGTTTTGAAAAGAGATAAATTCCAAGGATGAAAAATCTGATACCGGTTCGTGTTCATTCTTTAAATGAGAATCGGTATTACAAGGCTAATGTAATGCAAGTTCTGCGATGCCGCTTCCCGCAGCTTGCAGATGTGGTGCTATGGCTTGACACCCTGAAGATAGAGTGATCAGGGCGGAGGAGCTTGCCGAGACAGCGTAGTTATAAGTCGTTGCGGCTCCAGCAACAACGCCTCCAGAGGCAATACATATTCCGACAAAAGTAAGACCGCCAGCACTGAGCAACAAATATTTATTTGTCAATGCATCCCAAACACCGCCCAAAACTTTGTCCGTTTCTTCAAAAAATGACATTTTGATTTCCCCGTTTTCACCTGATTATTGTTACTATCAGTTCTGTGTCCCGATGTATATTAGCATGTATATTTTCTAGAACACAAACTTATCCGGGCTTTTTGTTGGCAGAAGAGCAAATCTTCGCTCTGGCGAAATTGCAACGTATCATATCATTTTTTTCAGGTATTGGCCGGTATAGCTTTTTTTGCTCGCGCAGATTTTCTCCGGCGTACCTGTAGCGACGATTTTACCGCCTTTATCGCCACCCTCAGGGCCGATATCGATAATATGATCGGCGGTTTTAATAACATCCAGATTATGCTCGATCACGACCACGCTATTGCCTTGGTTAACAAGCTCGTGCAGAACTTCCAGTAATTTTCGGACATCTTCAAAATGCAGACCTGTGGTCGGCTCATCCAATATATAAAGTGTCTGTCCCGTAGAACGTTTGGATAATTCCTTGGAAAGCTTGATCCGCTGGGCTTCGCCGCCGGAAAGCGTATTGGCTTGCTGCCCGACTTTTATATAGCCAAGACCCACGGCCTTAAGCGTATCCATTTTGCTACGAATAGCAGGGATAGCTTCAAAGAAATCGGCTGCTTCCTCAATAGTCATATCCAAAACATCGGCAATCGATTGGCCTTTATATTTCACGTCCAGCGTTTCACGATTATAGCGTTTCCCACGGCAAGCTTCGCATTCTACGTAAACATCAGGCAGAAAGTGCATTTCTATCTTGATAACGCCATCCCCCTGACAAGCTGAACAGCGGCCTCCCTTAACATTAAAGGAAAAACGTCCGGCTTTGTACCCGCGTGCTTTAGCTTCCGGCAGTCCGGCGAACCACTCACGAATAGGTGTAAAAGCGCCTGTATAGGTTGCAGGGTT
>JAGLKL010000298.1 GCA_023141075.1 Alphaproteobacteria bacterium | reverse complement strand
CCTAGAAACAAAACACAGTATGTGATTTTATATTAACATCTGTTATCGACACATAGTGGACATTAGGAACATTAACAACGGAGTGTATTTAATGAAAAAAAAACAAACTTCAAAAAAAGCTGCAACGGCAGCATCAAAGACGTTAAGAGATGATAGGGCAAGTAACGCTTCAAAATCGGCTGCTGGAAGCGCTCTATCCCAGAGAAGAGTTAAGACTTCAGCTAAATCGGGTACTGTTTCAAAGACTAAAGCTCGGTCTGCAGTTAAATCTGTTACGAAGAAACGGAAAAAATAGCTGTGGCAGTAAAAGATTACAATGATAATGTTTTTATAAATTGTCCATTTGATGAACAATTTAACGACATATTTTATGCAAAAATATTTACTGTTTTCGATTGTGGGTTTAGGGCAAGGTGCGCGCTAGAAGAGAATGATGGTGGAGAGGTAAGAATTGAAAAAATATCTAGAATAATTGGGCAGTGTCGATATGGCATCCATGATATAAGTAGAACTGATTTATGTGAAAATACAAAATTACCTAGATTTAATATGCCCCTTGAGCTAGGGATGTTTTTCGGAGCTAAAAAGTATGGCGATCAACACCAAAAAAAGAAGTGTTGTCTGATAACAGATACAGAACGATATCGTTACCAAATATTCATATCCGATATTGCAGGGCAAGATATACAGGCTCATAACAATGACCCAATAGCAGCAATTACAGTCGTTCGGGATTGGCTAAGGTCTGCTTCAAAGCGAGTTACTCTTCCTGGAGGGAAATTAATTACTAAACGATATCTCACATTCAGAGAAGACCTACCAAAGATTTGTCGTGAGGCGAACATTGATGAAGATGAATTAACATTTAATGACTATGCAACTTTTGTATCAGAATGGTTAAAAAATACTGACTATGATAACCATACCTCCCGTAGCGTTCAGACGGGTACATGTGTTTTGTCACCACAAAGAAACTTTGCTGGCAGTGCGACTATATCTGAGGTTGATTTAGAGAGGGCTACTCTTACTTATACACCCGACACACACATGAGGGGCTTCTTTGCTTCACCTACGGAAATACGGTTTAGTATAGATGAAAATTTTATAGACCAATATCGCAAAGATACAACAGTTAATTTCAGAGTTTTGGAAGAATGAGGCTCGGAAAATTGTCAACTCAATAGATGATGCACCAGTAAACCATTTGTTTGTATGCGCTGGATTTATTGCACATCGTCTCGATTGAGCATTATCGTTATGAGCGTCCGTTAATGGCCGAAAGAAGCCCTAGAAAATTCCATCGATATAATCCGTCCACCATAGCTGATTAATTACAGGCGCTATGTTATGGCACTATGCTTT
>JAGLKL010000297.1 GCA_023141075.1 Alphaproteobacteria bacterium | reverse complement strand
GAAAATGCTAACCTAGAAGGTGCCGACCTCGATTCAGCTGATTTACGAAAAGGCGGTTTCTCTTTTACATCTGAATACCCGGTTAATCAAAGCGCTGTAAATTTTCGGGGAGCAAATCTCAGCGGCGCAAAATTAAACGGCTCTATGGCCTCACACGCCGATTTCTCCGATGCAATGATGTCCGGTGCCAATATGAGCGGCGCTGATTTACGCGGAGCACAGCTTGTAGGCGCAAACATGTCTAATGTCGAAATAGATGGCGCACAACTGACCGGGGCAAACACGAGTTCAGCGATTCTGACAGGCGTAAAAACATCCCTATTCGAAGATGCAGGCGTAGATTTAAGCTCTTCGATCACTGATGAGAATGTAGGGATATCGGTATCCGAACTTGATGAGCCATTACCCAAACTTCTGGAATATCATCGTAAATGGTTGGAAAGCCATGGAAAAACAGGTAAACAACTTAACCTGACAGACGTAGATCTACGGATGCTGGGTTCACTTAAGATGGAGCAACTTACTGCTATTAAAGCCTGTCATGCCAAATTCTTCGGAATGAATTTATACAAAGTAGCAATGCAAAGCGCAATGCTCGATGAATCTGATTTTCGTAACTGTGATATGGAAGAATCAGATTTACGCGGCTCTTCATTTATTGGGGCGAATCTATCACACGCCAATCTGAAAAAAGCAGATTGCAGTGCTCTTATGCTTGGAGCCGGCGGAATCAAACGATTCAACCCCTGTATTTTTGAGGGTGCAGTCTTGCGCTATACCAAGATGGAAGGCGGCTCATATAAAAATGCGATATTCAAAAACGCCGATCTGTCTTATGCAGATCTAAATCATTGCGATTTAAGTGGCGCTGATTTTTCCGGCGCAATCATGAATAATACAAATCTGGATGACACCATAACTGAAGGCACGACCTTTGATAGAGACGAAAACAATCCGGTTTTCCGCATTCCCTCTGATACGAATGAAAAAAATGATGATGATGAATAATAGCTGAGCTATTGGGCTAATACTAAAAACAGTGTACTCTTTCATCTGCAATGATAGACCCTTTCGATAACAAATACCGTCCTTTCCTGCTCTTCTTAAAGCGCAAACGCCGTGGCACTTTTTTTGTGCTAACGCTGGAAAAAATAATCTGCCACGCATGGCGGCTTATCTTTTGGTGTTTGTTTTTTGCCGGAATATGGATGCTTGCCCTGCCTGCTTTCTTAGGTACGGCTGCCAGCGTCATAGCGCTTCTTGTCTTCTTGCTTGGCTCCGTCTACTTGATCCGCAAAGATATACTGGATTTTAATTTCCCCGATCCAAAAGACATAGACGAGCGCCTTGAAACAAACAGCACGCT
>JAGLKL010000296.1 GCA_023141075.1 Alphaproteobacteria bacterium | reverse complement strand
GCATCAAGTGCGGGGTTACGGCTTGTATTATGCATGGTTACAGCTTGTATAAAGTCAGGGAGAAAATAAAATAGTTGCGACTGGCGTTAGGTTCTGACCCTAATCCAGTTCATCTAGAAATGCTTTTGCTTCAAAACGATCATATGAATTGGGTGCCTTTTCGATATAATCTCCAAGACATGCTCTGGCTTTATCCTTAAGTGAAGTACGCGCATAAAGTACCCCGGCATCAAGTAATAAGCGATATTCTTCCGGCATGAGCACGCGCATTCGCTCCACCATCTCCAGAGCTTTTGTATATTCTCCCATTTCAATGCGCCGCAACTTCAGCCGATTGCATAAATGAATAATGCATTGACCGATATCCATCCCTTCCAGATATTTCGATAAAAGCTCTGCATCCTCCCCTAACCTGTTTTTCACCAAAGCACGCAAATCATGTGCACGCATAATTTTGCATCCCTGCGAAGGATTGAATATTTGGCGCTCGCCCGAAATTTCCAACCGGCATAAAAAATGTGAAGCCACATCCAGCCCCTCTATTTGCCAGCCGCATTTACGCGCAGCATCGATATAAAGAAGCCCCAGAGCCTCGGGACATCCCTTCCCCAGATCAATCACGCGAATCATGTCGGCACTTTCAAGGATTTCATAATGCGGATTACCGGACACATACCCATGTTCATCAGCAATTACACTTTTTAATGCAGCCAGACGCACCCCGACATCATCAGCACTCCCTGCACCAATAAAACGACGGTAAGATTTCTGAACATTACCTGCTATGGATTTAAAATGATGGATATAGCGCTCTAAAGACGCGAGACTCAACCCGGAATGATCGTCATAAACCATGGCCAGCGCAAGCATCCCTGCATCAATCTCGCTATCTGCCTTATTTGCGCAGGATTCAATATACTCTATTGCTTTAAATTGGCCATCCGGCATCAAAGATCAACCCCAAGAGCAAAAACAGTGTTTACAGCCCGTAAAGAAGTCAAAAATCTCAGTAAACACTCTCCGCATTCCATGTCACAGGCTCATCGCTAGCATTCTGCGTTCCGTAATTATACGCATTTGGCTTGCCTTCCCCACCGGTTACCTGTGCCCCGGCAGGAGGCACTGAACTATCATAAGGCATTTGGTAATTCTGCGCTCCCTCACGGTTTTCAGGCGTACCGACCAGCTTCACATAGCTAACCACACGTTTGACCCCTCCTGTTGTGCGCACAATCTCTATAACATGGTTAAGCTCACCCTGATCTTGCGCAAAACCCATCAGATAAACCGTACCCTGCACTGTATCGACAGAATAATTGATCGATTCCACATCTCTATCCATAATCAGAGAAGCACGTATTCTACCGGAAACCCAGACATC
>JAGLKL010000295.1 GCA_023141075.1 Alphaproteobacteria bacterium | reverse complement strand
AATAGCTAAAAATTCTCCGTATCTCTACAAACGAACTATACAGATTTTGCGGTGCAGCATAAAAACTAAGCTCTTGGATGAGCTGCGCGGTAGATTCGCATCATTTCCTCAGGATTAACTTCTGTATAGCGCTGGGTTGTGCTGAGTGAGACATGTCCCAGTAATTCCTGAATTTCCCGCAAGTTTGCGCCGTTTTGCAACAGGTGCGTGGCAAAGCTGTGACGCAAGGCATGAGGTGTGGCATTTTCCGGCAAACTTAAAGAGTTGCGCAAGCCGCGCATAGCACGCTGGGCAACACCTTGATTAAGACGATTACCGCGCGAACCAAGGAAGAGGGCGCGGGTTTGTTCGTTTTCGAGGCAGGGGTAGGGACAGGCATTTAAGTAATCTTCCAGTGCTTTTTCAACAATGTTTAGAACAGGAACTTGACGTTCCTTTCTGCCTTTACCCATAACGCGGATAAAGCCGTCTCGGGGCATATCTCCCAAATTAAGGGAAAGGGCTTCATTGATACGCAGACCACAGCCATAAAGCATTGTGAATAAAGCAATATTACGCTTGCCAATCCAGTCTTTTGCCTCAAGCATATTGGCGTTTGCGATGACATCTATGGCCTGATCTTCATGTAAAGGGCGCGGGAGTTTATGCGGAATCTTAGGGCTGCGCACAGTATTAATGGCAGCGTTATGCATGATCCCCTGTTTATCCAGCCAGCTTAATATGTTTTTTACACCTGACAGGGAGCGGGCTCGACTGGCATTGGATGTGCCGTCCATGGCCTTGCGAGACATCCAACTGCGGAAGTCGCGAATGCTGACATTAGAGAGATCGTTTAGTCCCGGCGTTGTGCCGAGGTGATCGGCAAGGAAGGTGATGAAGTGGCCGACATCTGTTGTATATGCGCGTAGTGTATGGGGAGAAACATGTTTTTCGCTTTGCAGGTAGTCCTGCCAGCGTTCCAGTTTATCCCTTAAATCTTCGGCGCATAATGCGAGTTTGTCTTTTTTTAACATGGGGTTAGCTCCCCTTTTTTTTACGAATTTTCTGGCTGATGCAGCCATATACGGAAAGCCCGCTCGACAACGCGGGCAAGGAAGGTGATCTGATCGGTAGCCTGACCGTCTGTGAACATATCGGGATCGCGGCTGCCAAAGGCGAGGATGGCAGGAGGTGTGTCTTCGCCAATATCCAGACGTAGCAAAATCTGCGAGCTGACAAGCGTTGCTCCACCACCGTAAATAGCTTCGATGCCACTGATATTATCTTGTAGCATAACTGTCTTTTTGCCCATCCATTTTGCAACTGTTCCAGAAGGGAGGACGCGCAAGCCTTTTTGGTCAATATGTGGTATTTCGGAGTCATCACACTCAATCACCAGAACGGAAATATCGACAT
>JAGLKL010000294.1 GCA_023141075.1 Alphaproteobacteria bacterium | reverse complement strand
AGGCTGTAAAACGCTATATCAGCTAGCGCTCAAGAACAATCTTTAGATGCCAGTAACCACAAAATTGGTGAAGACTTTGAAAAGGAATGTAGTACCATTCTTTTGAAGCATGGGTACGAGGTAAAAGAAACACCAAAAACAGGCGATTTTGGATGTGATCTTATCGCCACAAAAGATGAATTAACGTTCTGCATACAATGCAAAAACTATAATAAACCCGTTGGTGTTTCTGCGGTTCAACAAGCTTCTTCCGCACAAGACTACTATGAATGTGATTTTGCCGTAGTCGCCTCAAAGAGTGCCTTTACTAACTCAGCTTTAAAAATGGCAAATAAGTTAAACGTCATTTGTTCGTCCCCTACTAACCTACAAAATCTTATTTCTGTTTGTGGGGACTATGTCTAACAAATCGACGCTAAGGCTTTTTGCTGTTTACATTTATTATTGCTAACTGAACAAGCAACCCTATTTAGTATACCCCACCTTCTATCACAGTCAAGTATTGTGTAGCGCGTAACGCTACACAATACTTGACTGTCCCCTCTGAATAGAATAATACGATATTAAGCGTAAAAAAAATGAGGTCAGTATGAGCAACGATAGTGAAGATGGATGGGGACATCATAGAATGCTGGTAATGGATCGCCTAAGAAATCTAGGAGATCAGCAAAAAGAAATGTCGCAGGAGATACAGGTTATGGGACATGATATTCTTGCTCTTCAATATACAGCAGCTATGTATGGTGCGATAGCTGGTTTGATACCTGCCATTATAATATCGGTTCTGATGTATCTTAAATTTCATAACATGCTAAGAGGTAGTGAAGGGTAGAACGATAATGCTAGTAAAAGATAGTAAAAAACCGGAGCATCCGGGTGAATATATCAAAAAACAACTGCCAGAAGATTTGACTGTAAAAGACGCAGCAAAAATTTTAGGAGTTGGCAGACCTGCCTTATCTAATCTCTTAAATGGGAATGCTGCGCTTTCTGCAGAAATGGCTCTACGAATTGAAAAAGCATTCGGCCTAAACAAAGAAGAGCTTATAAAATTACAGTCAGAGTACGATAAATATGATATGCACGAGCGAGAAAAAGAAATCGCAGTCCGAACATACGCCCCGAGCTTCTTAGATATTCACGCCAGACAAATAGAAGCATGGGCAGATGAACAAATAGAAGCGCGTTCTTTATTGCCAGCCTTTATACGTCGTCTTGTTAATACTACAGGAAATAATCTCAGCAAAACTGATTTTCCTGCTTACGACAATTCTCAAAAACATGGCTGGGATGGGTATATAGAATCTGATTCAACAACCCCTTGGATACCATTGGGAAAGTCAGGGTGGGAATTTGGCGTAAACAAGAATATAGACACAAAAGCAAGCAAAGATT